>CABYWI010000017.1 GCA_902522585.1 uncultured Alphaproteobacteria bacterium | reverse complement strand
ATCATTCATATGCCTTAATACTCCAAATGTGCCCAGAAAGTATATATAGGGCATGACCTTTGAAATTTTTAAATAAGAAAATTTTTTATATATTAATATCGCTATTCCTAACCCTGTTAAAAGAAATAAAACCGATGTGACAATTACATATAAATCTAGATCATCAACACTTTTCACCATTATATTTGCTGCTAAGTTATCAATAATAGTATGTGTAATGTTTGCAAGAATAGCACAAAGTATCCAAGCAAAAATGTACATTCTTTTACCAGGTTCAATATTAAGATTTTCAGTCATTTGTAATTTTTACAATTTTTAATTTTCAATTTCAAATCAAAAGGGGCGTTCTGTTGCCCGGCCGCCCCAAAGCCGCGCTTACCTAATTAGATTAAGCAGCGAGTGCTAATTCATTATCGTTAGCAATTATTTTAAGTTTCTATGTCGAAGAAACGCTTACAACGAGCAAAAACTATATCTTTCAGAGCACGTCAAACCTATATCACCCCCAAATATTTTTTTGGTGGAGGTGTCGGGTACCGCCCCCGAGTCCGATACACCTAGTACATACAGCGTTTATTGCTATAGTTGATAAACAACGGGGATAATATAATCTTAATAATGAATCTTTTAAACACTTATGAAAAAAAAATCAGCAAAATTACCCAAATTTAAAGAATTTAAAACTACTAGAGCGACATCTACAGCGCTAGAGAGGATTTTATACAAACCTATCCCCATTCTTGATCATGGCTTTATACGTGTCATTGACTATATGGGCACCGACCAATCAATTGTTCAAGCGGCACGTGTTTCTTATGGAGAGGGAACAAAAAAATTAAGAGAGGATAGAGGACTCATTCGTTATCTTTTAAGCCATTGGCATACAACTCCCTTTGAGATGTGTGAAATTAAATTCCATATTAAGTTACCAATATTTGTTGCAAGACAGTGGATTAGGCACCGTACCGCAAATGTTAATGAATATTCTGCTAGGTACTCAGTATTAGATAAAGAATTTTATATTCCAGAAATGGATCAATTAGGATCACAATCAACTACTAATAAACAAGGGCGCTCCAACACCTTAGATAAAAAATTCGCAAAGCATGCCCAAAATCTTATTAAGAAAAATTCAGAGCAATTATACGAAGACTATCAAGATCTTTTAAATGGAAAACTTTTAAATAATGATGAGTATGTAGAAGGAGAAGGATTAGCTAGAGAATTAGCAAGAACAACACTGCCACTAAATTATTATACCCAATGGTATTGGAAAATAGACTTACATAACTTGATGCATTTCTTACGTCTTCGTGCTGATAGTCATGCCCAATATGAAATTCAAATTTATGCTGAAAAAATGGTTGAGATTTTAAAAAAATGGGTACCTTTGACTTATGAGGCTTTTGAGGATTATCGTTCAGACTCTTTCCAACTATCAAAAGAGGCAGCAAAACTTCTTAAAGATATTTTAGCTAATAAGAAAATTAAACCGGCTAATTATAAATTATCTTTAAGAGAAATAAGAGAGATTGAGAATAAATTTAATATTAAGATTTCTTAATTACTAAATTTATTTGTTATTGCGCTAGTAATATTTTCAAACTGCTTGCTATAATCATCTTTGTAATCAAAACAATAGGGTTTTCCTTCATCACAACTTTTTGGGATATTTAAATTAAAAGGAAGTTCCTCAATTAATGAGACATTCTCTTTTAAAAGAATTGATTTAGTCTTAGATTTACCAAATATATATTTTTTTTGATTACCCTCCTCAAGGTAAGACATATTTTCGACAACACCCAGTATTGGCACTCCTACTTTAATAAACATATTAATACCTCTAATTACATCCTTTAAAGAGAGGAGTTGGGGTGTTGTAACAATTAAAGTTCCATCTAATTTAAGTTTCTGAGACATTGAGATTTGAACATCTCCTGTTCCGGGGGGGAAATCTACAATTAAATAATCCAAATCACCCCAATGTGTCTTGTTGATAAGACCATCTAATCCTTTTGCAAGCATTGGCCCTCTCCAAACTATAGCTTGATCTTCATTGACTAGGAAGCCTATGGACATTGCTTTGATACCAAAAACTCCAAATGGAATAAATTTTCCCTCTTTGACCTCAGGTTCTTTGTCTCCAATTCCAAGAAGAGTAGGCACACTTGGTCCGTAAATATCGGCATCTAGAAGGCCTACTTTGTATCCTTGATTTGCTAAAGTAATTGCGATATTGCAAGATATAGTTGATTTTCCAACGCCACCTTTACAACTAGATATTCCAAAACAGGTCTTGATATTCATCTATTAAACACTACATATAATGTATCGTGATCAAAAACAAATTTAAAATTTTCTCCCTTGACGGGCCATGGGGGCCATCATCCGGTAATAATAACCCCGGTTCTAGTGGTGGATTTTCTGGTGGAAACAAGGAATCCATTGATGACTTATTAAACGATTTAAAAAATAAATATAAAATTAAAATGCCCTTTAATGGTGGAAAAAAAGGTTTTTCTTTCATAATCCTTTTGGCTATTTTGGGTTGGTTAGCTACTGGTTTTTATCGTGTTGAACCTGATGAGCAGGGGGTCGAACTTTTATTTGGTAAGTGGAATGAAAGCACTACAGCTCCCGGACTTCATTACTTTTTTCCAACACCTATTGGCAAAGTATTAACCCCAAAAGTTGAAGCTATAAGAAAAATCAATGTAGGTTTTAGATCCAACGGTTCCTCCTCAAGAGATGTTTTAGAGGAAAGTATGATGTTAACCTCAGATCAGAATATATCAGATTTAGATTACACAGTTCTATATCGAATTAAAGATGCTGGACAATTTCTATTTAATTTACGTGACCCGGAAGAAACCGTAAAAGTTATTTCTGAGAGTGTAATAAGAGAAGTGGTTGGTCAAACTAGACTTGAAGATCTCTTAACAGTTTCTCGTCAAAAAGTAGAAAGAGATTCAAGATCTCTCTTACAAGAATTACTAGACGAATATGAAGTTGGAATTCTTATACAGTCTATTCAATTACAGGATGTTAATCCTCCAAGTCAAGTTATTGACGCTTTCGATGATGTTCAAAAAGCTCGTCAAGACAAAGAAAGAACAGTGAACCAAGCAGAAGCTTATAGTAATAGAATTGTTCCTGAAGCTCGAGGTGAAGCGGAAAAGATTTTACAAGAAGCTGAAGGTTATAAAAATAAGTTAATCAAACAGGCCGAAGGTGAAGCAAGCCGTTTTATACAAGTTTTAGATACTTACACGCAAGCAAAAGATACCACTAAAAAAAGGATATATTTAGAAACTTTAAGAGATGTGTTGTCCGGATCCTCAAAGATCATGATTGACCAGAATTCAGGTAATGGTGTTGTCCCCTATCTTCCGTTAAACGAACTCAACAAAAACAAACAAGGAGGAAATAATTAATGAAAACTAGAAATATAATAATTTTAGGAGTTTCTTTTTTCTTTATTATGTTCGCCTCTGGATTTTTCTTTGTTGTAGATCAAACAAAACAAGTAATCGTTTTACAATTTGGTGAACCTCGAGCCATGCATCAAACTCCAGGTCTAAAATTTAAATTACCTTTTATCCAAAATGTTGTCTATTACGATAGCAGAGTCTTAAATTTAGACCCAGCTCAAGAAGAGGTAATCCTCAGAGACCAAAAGAGAATTGTGGTTGACGCAATTGTTCGTTACATGATCAAAGACCCATTAAAATTTTTTCAAACAACTAGGACAGAATTAGCTCTAAACGACCGTTTGGGTCGAATTATTAACTCATCTGTGAGAGGTGTTATTGCTCAATATGAGCTAAATGATTTACTTTCAGACAAGCGTAACGTTATTATGGCTGAAATTTTTGAAAATGTCAGAGAAGATCAAGATAACTTTGGTATTGAAATAGTTGATTTGAGACTAAAAAGAACAGAGTTAACAACTGAGGTTCAATCAAATGTGTTTGACAGAATGAGAACTGAAAGAGAAAGAGAAGCAAATCTATTGAGAGCTGAAGGTCAGGAACTTTCTCAAAAAATTAAAGCAACAGCTGATCGTCAAAAAATTGAAATTATTGCTGAAGCAGAAAAACAATCCAACATTCTTAAAGGTGAAGGTGAAGCAGCTAGAAACACAATATTGAACGATGCTTTTTCTAAAGATCCTGAATTTTTTGAATTTATCCGTTCTATGGAAGCTTACGCAGATACCTTTAAAGACGGATCCACTACTATGGTAATATCGCCTGATAGTGATTTCTTTGAGTATTTTGAAAACGCTGAAGGTAATAACCAGTAATTTTTAGGAGTAATTAAATGAAGAAATATTTCTTTATATCCATTTTTACGTCTTTATTTTTTATTAACAACGCTTTTGCTCAATTTGAAAGAGGATATGCAGATCTTGTTGAAAGACTTTTACCATCTGTTGTTAGTATTGCCACTTCTCAAATAGTAGAAAGAAGAACTAGCTCTATTCCCGAATTACCCGAAGGTCATCCCTTTAATGACATGTTTGAAGATTTTTTTGGTAATCAAATGCCTAAAAGAGAAAATATGACTGGACTTGGTTCTGGTTTTATAATTAGTCCTAAGGGATACGTAGTAACTAATAATCATGTTATAAGCGGTGCAGATCAAATAACAGTAATTTTTAATAACGGTATTGATGAGGTACCAGCTGAATTAGTTGGAACAGATCCTAAAACAGATATTGCCGTTCTAAAAATTGACCCTTCATTAGTAAATATAGAAAATGTAAGTTGGGGTAATTCCGATAGCTCTAGGGTAGGAGATATTGTTCTAGCAATTGGTAATCCGCTAGGACTTGGCGGAACTGTAACTTCAGGAATTATTTCTTCAATTAATAGAGATATTGGTGGAGGGCCATATGTTGATTTCATTCAAACTGACGCCCCAATCAACAGAGGAAACTCTGGGGGCCCTTTATTTAACTTAGAAGGAGAAGTTATTGGAATTAATTCAATGATTATCTCTCAAACTGGAGGAAGCGTGGGCTTAGGTTTTTCAATACCAGCCAATACTGCAAAGTTAATAGTTGAGCAGATTATTTCATTTGGACAAGCTAAAAGAGGTTGGTTAGGTGTGCAAATTCAAGACCTTACACCAGAGTTTTCTGAAAGTTTAGGCTATGACTCAACAGAAGGTGCTTTTGTTGCTTCCGTCAACCCTGACAGTCCAGCTGCTAAATCGAATATTCAAGCAGGAGATATTATTATTGAATTTGATGGTAAAAAGATTTCTTCCTTTAAAGACTTACCTAAAGTAGTAGCAGAGACGCCAATAGGAAATGAAGTTACAGTCAGTGTTTGGAGAAATGGTGGTCTTCTAAATATTACTGTAAAAATAGATGAACTAAATGAAGGGGGGACTGTTAAAGCTAATTTGGATGATCTTTATATTAAGGAACTAGATATAACATTAGTCCAACTTGATCAAGCTACCGCTGAAACTCTAGGTATTGATCCTTCAACATCAGGAATTCTAGTTAAAACTGTTGGTGAAAATAATAAAAACTTAATGGTCAATGATGTCATCATTCAAGTATCGAGTGAAAAGATTACTGACCTTCCTTCTTTTGAGAAAATGTTAAGCGACAGTTTAAAATTAAAGAGAGATAAATTATTGCTTAGGGTTATTCGTGAAGGAAATGAATTCTGGTTGATAAATCCTCTCTTTATTGAGTAAATCTATCTTTATCGTTGGCCCCACTTGTGCAGGAAAAAATGATTTTGCATATGAGTTATCAAAATATTTTAATTTTGAGATTATTAATGCAGATAGTATGCAAGTCTATAAACAACTAAGAATATTAACTAATAGACCAACTGATAAAGAACTTAAAATTGTCCCCCATCATCTTTATGGCCATATAAACAATCAAGAATATTCTGTTAATCATTGGATCAATGAGGTGAAGCAAACACTTAAAAATATTTATAACAGAAATAAAGTTCCTGTTTTTGTAGGGGGGACTGGATTTTATATTCAATCCTTAATTGAAGGTTTGTCTGAAATGCCAGCTATTAATCAAAAATATAAAAAAGAGGCAGAGGATTTTTTTTTCAAAAAAGGTCCTGATTTTTGCTTCGATTTATTATCAAAATACTATTTAAAAAAAGTATTTCCAAAAGACAAACAGAGATTGATCAATCGCTTAGCTTTCTGTCTTCAATACAATGACATTATGGAAAATCATTATAGTAAAAAAACCTCGGTTACACCTAGCCCCTTAGTTATACAGGTTGTTAGACCTAAAAGAGATTTATATGAGCTTGCTGAAACTAGGTTCCATAAAATGATTGAAGAAGGAGCCCTTGATGAGGTTAAAATACTACATGAGTCAAAAAAAATTTCTAAAACTCTTTATAAAGCACATGGCTTACCAGAATTATTAGCTTGTATTAGAAATAAGTTAAGTTTAGAGGATGCGATTTATAATGGAATTCACAATACTAAAAGATATATTAAGAGACAATTTACATGGTGGAATAATCAAAAGTTCAGCAATCTTAATTTAAGAATTAATTATAAAAAAAGCTTCCCTAAAGATTCAATTGAAAATATAAGTATATATCTAAATAAATGAGTACAAATCAAGAAATTACTGGCGCAGAAATAATTCTTCAAGCCCTTAAGGATCAAGAAGTAGATACTATCTTTGGATATCCCGGGGGAGCTGTTCTTCCTATTTATGATTCAATCTTTGGTCAAAACTTTTTAAAACACGTTTTAGTAAGACAAGAGGCAGGTGCAGTTCATGCTGCAGAGGGTTATGCTCGATCTAGTGGAAAAGTAGGGGTATTACTTGTGACTTCTGGACCAGGAGTAACGAATGTTGTTACAGGACTTACTGATGCCCTTATGGATAGTATTCCGGTTATTTGTATTAGTGGCCAAGTCCCGTCTCATTTAATTGGCACGGATGCTTTCCAAGAATGTGATACGACTGGTATCACAAGACCTTGTACAAAACATAATTACCTTGTCAAAGATATAAATAAATTGTCTGAAACTATTCATGAAGCTTTTGAAATTGCGCGTTCGGGTAGACCTGGACCTGTTTTAATCGATGTTCCAAAAGATGTTCAATTTGCAAAAGCTAAATATATTCCAAAAAGTGAAGTAATTTTTAAACCCCATCGTATAAAGTCTGGATCATCAGAAATTGATGCTCAATTTATTGAAAAATTGCTTGAGCACATTCAACAATCAAAAAAACCAGTTTTTTACGTTGGTGGCGGTTGTTTGAATTCTGGACCTCAAGCAAGCCATGAGTTAATGAAATTAGTTCAAAAAACCAATATTCCAGTTACAACAACCCTTCATGGTTTAGGATGCTATCCTGGAGAAGATCCAAAATCACTAGCTATGTTAGGCATGCATGGCACTTATGAAGCCAATTTAGCTATGAATGAATGTGACTTAATGATCAATATCGGTGCAAGATTTGATGATCGAGTAACAGGTCGATTAGATGCCTTTTCTCCAAACTCTATAAAGTTTCATTTTGATATCGATCAAAGTTCAATCAATAAAAATGTCAAAGTAGATTACCATACAAACACTGATATTACACTTTCCTTGAAAGCAATTAACGACCATATTGAAAGAAGAGGAGTAAATTTTGATCAAAAACAATTTGATCAATGGTGGAGTCAAATAGAGGAATGGAGAGGTAAGAATAGTCTTTTTTATGAGCAAGGCGATGAAGTTATTAAGCCTCAACATGCTATTAATAGGTTATATGAGCTTACCATTCAAAAAGATACCTTTATTACAACTGAGGTTGGGCAACATCAAATGTGGGCTGCGCAATATTACAAATTTTCAAAACCAAATCGCTGGATAACCTCAGGGGGCCTAGGCACTATGGGCTTTGGTATGCCTGCCGCTATTGGTGCACAAATGGCAAACCCTGAAGCACTTGTTATTGATATAGCGGGTGAGGCCTCTTTCTTAATGAATATTCAAGAAATTGCTACAGCTGTTCAATACAAATTGCCGATTAAAATTTTTATTCTCAATAATGAATACATGGGGATGGTAAGACAATGGCAGGAATTACTTCATGGAAGTCGTTATTCTGAAAGTTATGTTGATGCATTGCCTGATTTCAAAAAATTAGCTGAGAGCTTTAATGCTGTAGGTGTTAGAGCTAAAAATTTATCCGAACTCGATGATGCAATTAATGAAATGATCTCTGTAGATCGACCAGTTATTGCTGATATATGGGTCGATAAAAAAGAAAATTGCTTCCCAATGATACCAAGCGGTGCAGCTCATAATGAAATGCTTTTATCAAAATATGATAAAGAAAAACCAGAGAACCAAGAAAAAGGAAAAGTTTTAGTTTAACCCATGTCTAACTCCTCTGTTTATCCAACGCCTATTAATGCTTTCAAGCAATCAAAAAGAAGTGTTCTTTCAGTAATTGTTGATAATGAACCAGGTATTTTAGCTCGTATAGTAGGTTTATTCTCTGGTAGGGGATATAATATTGAAGCTTTAAATGTAACAGTAGTAGATGTCGAAAGTAATTTATCTCGCATCACTATTGAAACATTGGGAGAAGAGCGAGTAATTAATCAAATTATCGCTCAATTAGAAAAACTTGTCCCAGTACACAGTGCAACCAATTTAGCCAATTTAAAAGAGTCTTATGAGGCAGAGATTTGTTTGGTCAAGATAGAATTTGATAATGAGGATCAAGATCATAAGATTTTAAATTTTGCTGATATTTACAGAACAAGAACCGTTCAAAAAAGACAACATTTAGTTGTTTATGAGATCTCTGGCACTAGTGAGCGGATTAATAAGTTTTTAGATGACTTAACTACCATCAGTGGTATAAAAGTCGAATTAGTTCGAAGCGGGCCAATTGGGCTCGGTATATAGTAATTTAGGGGGTAAAATGAAAGTTTACTACGAACAAGACGCAGATTTTAATATTATTAAAGATAAAAAAATTGTCATTATTGGTTTTGGATCTCAGGGTCATGCACATGCACTTAACTTAAAAGACTCTGGTGCTACAAACGTTGTTGTTGGCTTAAGGGAGGGTTCATCTTCGATTGAAAAAGCAAAAAATGTAGGTCTTGCCACTCAAACTCCTGAAGAGGCAGTTAAAGATGCAGATATTGTTATGTTTTTAGCTCCGGATGAAAATCAACAAGATATTTATGAAAATCAAATTCACAATAACATCAAGCAAGGCGCTGCTCTTGCTTTTGCTCACGGTTTAAATATTCATTTTCAGCTCATTTCTCCTAGAGAGGATTTAGATGTATTCATGGTTGCTCCAAAAGGGCCCGGTCATACAGTTCGTGGAGAGTATTTAAAAGGCGGAGGCGTTCCATGTCTTATAGCTGTTGATAAAAATGTAAGTGGTAATGCTAAGGAGATAGGCCTAGCTTACGCTTCGGCTGTTGGCGGCGGTAAGTCAGGAATTATTGAAACTACTTTCAAAGAGGAATGTGAAACAGACTTATTCGGCGAGCAAACAGTTCTTTGTGGTGGATTAATGTCTCTAATTAAGAATGGTTTTGAAACATTAGTAGAAGCAGGTTATGCACCCGAAATGGCATACTTCGAATGTTTACATGAAGTAAAACTTATTGTTGATTTAATGTACGAAGGTGGAATGGCCAACATGCGTTATTCTATTTCAAATACTGCTGAATATGGTGATTACACTAGAGGTCCAAGAGTTGTTCCTAATGAAGCAACGAAGGCTGAAATGAAAAAAGTTTTAACGGAAATACAAAATGGTACATTTACCAAAGAATGGATATCAGAGCATAAATCTGGGCAAATTAAATTCAAACAAATGAGAGATCAGGCAGCCAAACATCAAATCGAAGAAGTTGGAGCTAAATTAAGATCTATGATGCCATGGATTGCTTCCAATAAATTAGTTAAAGATATCTAAAATATTGTCAGATAGAGTTTTAATTTTTGATACTACGCTCAGAGATGGAGAGCAGTCTCCAGGGGCGTCTATGAATCAAGAAGAAAAGCTTTCTATCGCTAGACTTCTTCAAGAGCTTAAAGTGGATATCATTGAAGCTGGTTTTCCTATTGCTTCAAAGGGAGATTTTAACTCCGTACAAGCTATTGCTAGAGAAATTAAAGACTGCCAAGTAGCCGGCCTAGCTAGAGCTAAGCATGAAGATATAGAGACAGCTTGGAATGCTGTAAAGGATGCAAAAAACCCTAGAATACATACCTTTATAGCCACTAGTCCTATACACATGCAATATAAACTAAAACTCTCTAAAGAGCAGGTTTTAGAAAAAATAAAAGATAGTGTTTCATTTGCTAGAAATCTTTGTCCAAATATTGAATGGAGTTGTGAAGATGGCGGTCGTTCTTCTATCGATTTTTTATATCGATGTATAGAACTTGCTATTTCGAGTGGGGCAACAACTATTAATATTCCTGATACTGTAGGATATACACTACCTTATGAATTTGGGGACATTATAAAAAATGTTAAAAATAATGTTCCTAATATAGATCAAGCTATAATTTCTGTTCATTGTCACAATGATCTTGGGCTAGCAGTTGCAAACTCTTTAAATGCAGTTGACAATGGAGCAAGACAAATTGAGTGCACAATAAATGGCCTTGGAGAAAGAGCAGGAAATGCTGCGCTTGAAGAAGTAGTAATGGCAATGAAAGTCAGATCAGATTTATTAAACGTATATACAAATATTAATTCTGAAAATATTTCTAAAACTTCAAAACTCGTTTCTTCCATAACTGGTTTTCCTGTTCAGCCCAATAAGGCAATTGTGGGTGCTAATGCCTTTGCTCATGAATCCGGTATTCATCAAGATGGTGTATTAAAAAATGTAGAAACATATGAAATTATGTCACCTGAGTCTATTGGTTTAAAAAAATCAAGCTTAGTTTTAGGCAAGCATTCAGGTAAACACGCATTTAAAGAAAAATTAAAAATATTGGGCTATGATGTGGGTGATAATTATATAAATGAAATATTTGAAAAATTTAAACTCTTAGCTGATAAGAAAAAAGATGTTTATGATGAAGATATAATAGCATTAGTTGATGATACTCATATCAATCAGATAAACACACTTAAATTACTTAATTTAAGTATCATGTCAGGAACTAATTCTAAACATGTAGCCTCTCTTGAGTTAGAGTTTAAAGGTGAAACTAAAGAGATAAGTGGTTCTGGAAATGGCCCAGTTGATGCTGTTTTTAGTTGTATTTCTAAAGTTGTTGGTTTTTCGCCTAAACTCAAATTATACAATATTAATGCTATCACACCTGACTCAGATGCTCAGGGCGAAGTAGCAGTAAAGTTAGAGTATTTAAATAAAGAGTTTATCGGAAAAGCTTCTGATATCGACATTATAGTTGCTTCGGCAAAATCATATATCAATGCTATTAATAAAATATTAAACTTTGAAAAGAATTCTAATATGCAGGAAGGTGTCTCTGAAATTAGTATTTCAAGCATGAAAGGTATTTAATGTTAAAAGTTTTAAGCTCGTTTTTAAGTGAAGATATGGGCCTTGACCTTGGTACAGCTAATACGTTGGTTTATGTAAAAGGTAAAGGTATTATTTTAAATGAACCCTCAGTTGTAGCTATCGCTACTGACTCAAAAAACAATAAATCTGTTTTAGCCGTTGGAACTGAGGCTAAATCTATGTTGGGTAGAACCCCAGGTTCTATCCAAGCAATTCGTCCAATGAAAGACGGTGTAATTGCAGATTTTGATATTGCTGAGTCAATGATTAAACATTTTATAAAAAAAATTCACAAAAAAAGTTTTTTTGCTAATCCTAATATAGTTATCTGTGTACCATCAGGTGCGACCAACGTTGAAAGACGAGCTATAAAAGAGTCAGCTGAAGCAGCTGGTGCAAAAAAAGTTTTTTTGATTGAAGAGCCTGTAGCTGCTGCTATTGGTGCAGGACTTCCTATTTCTGAACCTTCGGGTTCTATGGTTGTAGATATTGGTGGTGGAACAACTGAGATTGCAGTTCTCTCATTAGGGGGAGTTGTTCACTCAAGTAGTATTAAAGTTGGAGGTGATGCTTGGGATGATGCAATAGTCAATTTCATGAGAAGTGTCCATAAACTAGCTATTGGAGAGTCAACTGCTGAAAAAATAAAAAAAGAAATTGGCTGCGCAGGAATCCCAGAAAATGGAGATGGTAAAACATTAACCGTCAAAGGAAGAGATTTAATTAATGGATTACCTCGCGAAGTAGTTATTTCAGAAAGACAAGTAGCTGAAGCTTTGTCTGACACGCTTTCTCAAATTATAACTGCATTAAAGAGAGCTTTAGAGGTAGTTCCTCCAGAATTAGCTGCTGATATTGTTGATACAGGTATAATGCTAACCGGAGGTGGTGCTTTACTACAACGTTTAGATGAGGCCATTCGCGTAACTACTGGATTACCAGTATCTATTGCTGACGACCCTCTTACATGTGTCGCAAGAGGAACAGGCCTAGCTCTTGAAGAAAATCATCAGCATCAAGATGTTTTCTTAAGTGATTAATAATAAAAAAATCTTTTTAGTATATATCGTTTTTTTCTTTGTTTTTTTGACTTTCCTATTATTTCCAAAATACGGAGAAAATACGAAACTATATTCCTATTTTATCAAAGATAAATTAGAAACACCTTTTGGTTTTGTTGGTTTAAAAATAAATAACTTTTATTCCTTATTTCAATCCAACAAACTACACCTTAAAAATATTACCCTATTAGAAAAAGAAAACGAATACCTAATTAATATAAATAAATATTTATTGACCATTACTTCTAAATACAATGATCAACATAAAATTTTTCATGAAAACTATCCAACAATTCCTAAAACAATTGGAGCATCTGTTATAGGTGATAGAAATTTATCATTAAATAGAAATTTTATCATCAACAAAGGTAAACAAAATGGAGTCGCTATTGGTAATTATGTGCTTGATGGTCTAAATGTCGTTGGTCGTATAAAAAGCATTACTAATTATAATGCAGAGGTTGTTACTATTATTAGCAATGATTATGGTGATGAAGTAGTTATCAATAATGAGTTATTTATAGTAACAGGTACAAATAATAATTATTTAAGTTTTTTAAGGCAAAAAAATTCAATCGAAAAAGTAAATTTTAAAAAAAATCAAAAGGTAATAATTAAAAATGAATCTATTGACCTAATTTTAGGTAAGATTGATTTTATTAATAAACAACCTGTAGTCATTACACCTAAAAATTTAAATTTAGACAATTTGAGAGTTTTAATAATTGATTAGAAGTTTTTTAATTTTAGCATGTTATCTAACTTATGGAAACTTCAGCTATACATTTGATAATCTACTTATATTTTCATTGATAAATATAGCTTTTTATTCTTTTTTAAAAGAAAAAAAAATAGATTTTAAAGATTTTATAATTTTTATTTTATCAACTTATATAATTGAACTATTCCTTGGATTTCCTCTTTTTATATCTGTCGTGGCTCTTTCGCTGCCCTTATTAACCATAAGTAATATTATAAATAATTTCTCTATACACTATTCATTTGTTTCTATTTTTCTTTTTATATTGAGTTTAGTTACATTTTACTTTTTAAATTTAGAAAACTTTATGATTATGAAATTGGAAGATTATACATATTATTTATTAGTTTTGATTTTCTTAAATATTGGATTGAGATTAGATGGAAAAAAACAAAGCCAGCCAAGATAGTATAAAAATTTTTAATCGTAGATCATTTATTATTACGGCAATTAGTTTGATTTTTAGTTTTATAGTTTCAATAAGACTTTTTTCATTACAAATACTCAATTTTAGTTTTTATCAAAAAAAATCTGTTGAAAATAAAGTATCTGTAAAAGCCACTCCACCAATTAGGGGAGACATTTTTGATAGTGAAAAAAATTTAGTTGCCACAAATGCATCTCTTTATGAGTTTGTACTATATAAAAATCTAAATAAAAATTATTTAGATGAAGTTAATAAATTAAATAAGTTAATTAATCTTGATTTAAATATATTTAATATTTCAGAAAAACTTAAATTATTTAATGCCTATACACCATTTATATTATCGAGGGCTAATTGGGAGCAAATTGTTGAATTTGAAAAAAATAAATTTCTTTTTACATCTATAAAAATAATCGAGTCCAAAAAAAGATATTATCCCTATAAAAATTTGTCTCAAATTATAGGATATATGGGCAAATCATCAGACGTCAATGAATTATACTCTAAAGGTGTTTTTCATCTAGAAAAAACATATGAAGAACATTTAAAAGGAAAACCTGGTAAAATTTTTAATGAAGTGAACTCACGTGGTAAAATTATTAGAGAAATATCTATAGAGGAACCAATAAAGGGCAATTCTTTGGATTTGACTATTAATTTAAAACTTCAAAATTTCTCCCAATCAGCTCTCCCATTATCTAATAAAGGATCAATTGTTGTATTAAATAGATTTGATGGATCTATCCTCTCAATGAACTCAAACCCTACCTACGATTCCCAGGTATTTGAAGATCGAGAAAATGAAACAATTAAATCTCTTCTTAATAATCCTGAGAAACCTTTATTAAACAGAGCCTTTACTGGTTTTTATCCTCCTGGTTCTGTTTTTAAACCTATTCCAGCTTTATTGGGTTTAAAAAAAAATATCATAAGTGAAAAAACTGAAATTATTTGTACGGGTTCAACTTCACTAGCAGATAGAAACTATTATTGTTGGAAAAAGCGTGGTCATGGTAGGGTAAATTTAAAGAAAGCAATAAAAGAGTCTTGCGACTGTTACTTTTATGAACTTGCTAAAAAAATCAATATTGATGATCTATCAGATTTAGCCACAGCATTGGGTTTAAATAATATATATAAGATTGGTTTATCGAATGCCCAAAAGGGTTTAGTACCAAATAAAAAATGGAAAAAGTCATATTTAGATCAAGGTTGGTATCAAGGGGAGACTCTCATAACATGCATTGGACAGGGTTTTAATTTAACCTCACCCTTGCAGTTAGCTAGTCTTTATTCTGCCTTACTCAATGGAGGAAAATTCCCTTCCCCAAAACTTATCAAAGATGAGCCAATTAAATATTTAGGTGAGGAGCTCAATACTACTCATCAAAAAGCTATTTTAAGTGCTTTAAAAGCTGCCGTTCAAGAACAATCAGGAACAGCTTATAGATTGAATTTAAATAACCCAAATTTTGTAAAGATAGGAGGTAAGACAGGAACTTCTCAAGTTATTAGAATTAAAGAGGAAGATAGAGAAGATGATATTTATAAAACTAAAGAAATTGAGGATAGATTTAAAGATCATTCAGTTTTTGTTGGTTACGCACCCATTGAAGATCCAAAATATATAGTATCTGTAATTATTGAAAATGGTGGATCGGGTTCTGCGGTTGCAGCTCCTATAGCTCATAAAATATTAAACTTCGCTTATCAGGAAAATGTTTAAAGATTTTAAATCACTTCTTAATATAAACTGGATTTATTTCTTTCTTTTATTAATAATTTTTTGGGTAGGTGAAATTAATTTATATTCCGCAGCTGGAGGCGATCTTGAACCTTGGGCTATTAGCCAATTAAAAAGATTTATTATATTTCTACCTATAGTTTTTTTTATTTTATTACTCCAGCCAAAGTTTATTTTTAATATTACAGAATTAATACTAATAACCGTCATATTGGGTTTATTAATTACACTTTTCTTTGGCTACACGGGCATGGGTGCTAAAAGATGGATTAGAGTTGGTGGTTTTAATTTGCAAGTATCTGAATTTGCTAAAATTGCTTTAGTTATATTTATGGCTAAATATTTCCATAAGTTAAATGCTCAAAAAACTATCGGTTTAATAAGATCGATTATCCCTTTATTAATATCTCTTTCTTTATTTTTACTGGTTGCAGTACAACCAGATCTTGGAACTGCCTTAATAATCTTAATTCTTGGTCTTGTCGCTATTTTTTATGCAGGAATAAAATTGATTTACCCCTTACTTTCTCTGATATTGATTGCCTTAGTAAGCCCATTTTTGTGGACTTTATTAAAACCTTACCAACAAAACAGAATTATGATTTTTTTAAATCCTGATTTAGACCCTTTAGGAAAGGGTTATCATATCATTCAATCGAAAATAGCTATTGGATCAGGAGGTTTGAATGGAAATGGCTTTCTTGAAGGTTCCCAAAGTAGTCTAGATTTTCTTCCTGAAAAAGAAACTGATTTTGTTTTTGCTATTTTCTCTGAACAATTTGGATTTACAGGGTCACTACTTTTAATTTCTATATTTTTAATTTTTTTTTTGGTACCTATTTTTAAAACATTCAAGTTAACACAAGTGTTTAATAAAATTATTTTATTTGTTTTATCCTTTAAAATATTCTTTGAATTTTTAATTAATATTTCGATGACTATCGGCTTACTCCCCGTAGTCGGGGTGGCTTTACCTTTTATGTCTTACGGTGGTAGTTCACTCTTGAGTAATATGATTATTTGTGCATTATTGATGAACTTAATGTCAGTTGAAGAAAAAAAGAGAATGTTTTCATGAGTAAATTAGTAAAACGCCCTTGGGGTACTTATGCTGTATTATCAAAATCAAAAGATTTTCTTCTTAAAAAGATTACTGTACTTCCTGAAGGAGTACTTTCGTATCAATCACATAATTATCGATCGGAGCATTGGATAATAATTGAAGGTAAAGCTACTGTTATCATCAATAATCGAACTTATTATAAATCTGAAAATGAAAGTATATTTATCCCCAAAAAAGCAAAACATAGGGTGTTAAATGAAAATGCAAAAAAAAAACTTGTGATTATTGAAGTTCAAACAGGAACTAAGTTTTTGGAAAGTGATATAAAAAGATATTCAGATATATATGGGAGAAATAACTAAATGAAAATATTAGCTGAAATTTCAGTGGGAGAACTTTTTGATAAAATCACAATTTTGAACATAAAAATTCAAAAAATTCATGACTCTGAAAAGCTTATAAATATTAAAAATGAGTTGAGTTTTCTTAATAATCAAGTTTCAAATATTAAAGTAAAAGATCAAGGCTTGTTAAGCCAAAATATTAATAAACTTCAATCTATTAATGAAGAATTATGGGATATTGAAAACTATAAAAGAGAATGCGAGGCCAATAAAGATTTTGGAGAAAAATTTATTCAATTATCTAGAGATGTTCATTTTAAAAATGATATTCGCGCATTAATAAAAAAGGAAATTAATTTTTTAACTGACTCTATAATAGTTGAAGAAAAAGAATATTCTAAGTACTAACGCTATAAAGGCTGATTAATTTATCTTTCATTTTAGATCTGCCATTTAGAAAAGCTAGCTCTAATAATATTATAACACCCAGTGTTCTTGCTTTAGTCTTTTTAATTAGTTTTATTGAGGCTTGAATAGTGCCGCTAGTTGCAAAAATATCATCTATAATTACAACTTTATCCTTTTCTTGAAGCATATCTTTTTGTATTTCTAATAGATTCTTGCCATATTCAAGTTTGTAACTCGTACAAAATGTTTTTCCAGGTAATTTCCCTTTTTTTCTAATCATGACTAATTTAAGTCTTAGTTTATAGGCTACTGCTGCTGCAAAAATAAATCCTCGAGAGTCAATTCCTACTATGGTATTTGCTCTCATTTTTTTTACTTCGATCGTCATCTTGTTAACAATTTTATTAAATTCTTTCGGGCTAGCTAGAATC
>CABYWI010000016.1 GCA_902522585.1 uncultured Alphaproteobacteria bacterium | reverse complement strand
TATAGAAAATCCGAACTCAAGAGAAAAAATATATGATCTTTTGGCTACTGCGAACTTTCAATCAAAATTTAGAGATATTCGAAATGAAATAATTAAAAAAAACCATTTTAAATCAACATCTAATGAACTTTATGACCATTTGGAGTCTAAAGGATTGAATTTTGCAAAAAATTTACTATTTTCTAATGAAGTTCGAAGACTTTGTAGATTTGCCTCATCTAATTTTAAAGGTGACCCATATAATGAGATTGAAAAAACAGTTAATTTTATAAACAAATAAAAATATTAAATGCCAAAAAAAAAATCAGCGACTGCATCTAAAACTATTACAAAAAAAAAATCTACTACTAAAAAGGTAGTCGAAAAAAAATTAAAAGCTAAAACTGTATCGAAGAGAAAAGAGGAAATTAATCCTTCTGATTTTCTTCAAAAAGAAAATGAAAATCAATTAAAATCTCTCATTACAAAAGAATTTGATAAACAGCTTACCGAGAAATCTTCTGCATATATAAAATCATTTGTAAAGATTGAAGACTCTATTATTTCTGTTAACGATTTCTTAAACTATGTTGAAAATTTAGATGAAGATTTATTCAAGTTGTTCAAAGCATATACCAACTCATCTGACAACGATATCAGGTCTTCTTCAGATGATACTGAGGAAGAAGAAAAGTCTGCTACTGTCAAAAGTGATGATCCTGTTCGTATGTATCTTAAAGAAATGGGAAATGTTGAACTATTATCTCGTGAAGGTGAAATTGCAATAGCAAAAAGAATAGAGTCTGGTCTTGATAGAATGATGAACTCTATATTAGAGTGTCCAGCTTCAATCGATATTCTTAAGAAATGGATAGATCAAGTCAAACTTCAACAAATAAACTTGCGTGAGATAGTAGATTTCGATGAATATTTTAATGAAGAAAATGATCCTTATTCAAACTCATCTAAAAGAAAAGAAATTCAAAAAATTATAAATGATAAAAAGAAAGCCCTTTTAAAAGAGAAACAACAGTTGATGAAAGAGCAAGGAATTGAAATAGACAAAGAAAAATTAGAAGAAACAACTTCTGAAGAAGATGTAGAAAATGAAAGTTTTTCGATTTCCATAATCGAGGAATTTTATAAGCCTGAGATCTTGAAGAAACTGGATCGAGTTCTAGTTCTTTCAGAAAATATTACTAAAATAAAGAAGAATAAAAATATTACAAAAATTTCTGATGCAAAATCACTTAAGAATTTAAAGAAGTATCAGGATGAAATATTAAATTATTTTAATGAAATTAAGATCAAACCTTACAAATTAGAAGAAATTATAAGTCACCTTTATTCAATAAATAAAGAAATTCAATCTAAAGAAGTATCTATTCTAAGCATTGCCACACAAGCTAAGGTGGCACGAGATATTTTCTTAAAACATCACAGTTTAAAAGACACCTATACTCTATACCAAAAACATATGTGTTCATCTGATGAGACTTTTAAGGCAATGTTCCAAAAAAATGCTGAAAAACTTAAAATAATATACAAGGATATTTTAAGTTTATCTAAGGTAGCTAACCAAAATACTATTGAGTTCAAAGAAAAAGTACGTGAAATTCAATCCGGCCAAAGAACTGCCAACCAAGCGAAAAAAGAAATGATTGAGGCGAATTTGAGATTGGTCATTTCAATTGCAAAAAAATACACTAATAGAGGTCTTCAATTTTTAGACTTAATCCAAGAAGGAAATATAGGTTTGATGAAGGCAGTAGATAAATTTGAATATAGACGCGGTTACAAGTTTTCTACTTATGCTACTTGGTGGATTAGACAAGCTATTACCCGATCTATTGCAGACCAAGCTAGAACAATTCGTATCCCTGTTCATATGATAGAAACAATCAATAAAATTGTAAGATCAAGTAGACAGTTAATTTTGGAATTAGGAAGAGAGCCTACCCCTGAAGAACTTTCATTACGTTTGAAAATGCCAATAGAGAAAGTTCGTAAAGTTTTAAAGATAGCTAAAGAACCAGTAAGTCTTGAAACACCTATTGGAGATGATGATGACAGTTTTCTTGGTGATTTTATTGAGGATAAAAATGCAGTTATTCCTGAAGATGCAGTTATGCAGCTTAATTTAAGAGAAACAACTACTAAAATACTGTCCACTCTTACCCCTAGAGAAGAGAGAGTTTTAAGAATGAGATTTGGCATAGGAATGTCTTCAGACCACACTTTAGAAGAAGTAGGTCAACAATTTAGTGTTACTAGAGAAAGAATACGTCAAATTGAAGCTAAGGCTCTCAGAAAATTAAAGCATCCAATTAGGTCTAAAAAATTAAAGTCCTTTATGGACTCCTAATTACTTTAATTGATTTAAATTCTTGTTTTTTTTTAATTTGAATATAATAGTAATGAGTCTAATCAAGGGCCTGTAGTTCAGTTGGTTAGAACGCGGTGCTCATAACGCCGTTGTCGCAGGTTCGAGTCCTGCCGGGCCCACCAAAATTTAAATCTTATTTATTTCTTCGGTAAGTTTTCTTATATCTCCCTGATGTTTTCTTAAAATTTTTGAAAATTCCGATTTTTTTGTAACAAAATATGAAGTGTTTTCTACAATTACATCAAGAATTTTAAATGAGGAATTTATTGATGCCACTTTCCAGTAAAGGCTAATAGAATTTCTACCTTCAATAATTTTTGAATTAATTTGATAAATATTATCTTTCAAATCAATATCAATGAGTTTGATTTCACCAGAAGTCGTATTGTTTGATAGATTATAAATAGTTTTAGTAATATAGTTTTGAAAAGAAATTTCATAGTTTTTAAGGTCTAATTTATCTGATTTTGATAAAACGCTTTCTGGAATCAAACCATATGCAATACTTTTAACTGCAAAATTTTTTTCAACAAAGTTGACATATTCATCATAATTTTCATTATTTTGGCCATCAGAATTATTCATAATTTCTAAAAACTTTTCTGACTCTTGGTTAAACCAGTTTGTTATCTCCTCTTCTACGGCATATGAAAATTGAAAAAATAATATAAGAGGTATAATTAAATACTTCATAAACTTATTATAGTTTGAAATTACCTATTTACTCAATATAAATTTTTGGAGTTGGTAGATTTTGTACAAAGTCCTCTTCAATTTGGGAGTTACGATTTTGATAATATATAGATTTTAACATTTCGTAACGATCAGAAGAAGATTCTCTAATTAGATCTATTTCTTCATCAACCTCAGCTCTCGCGTTTAAGCCATCTCCGATCGATACATATTCTCTATTAGGTAAATTATTTGATACAGGGTCTATTAAAAACTCCACAACATCTCCACTAAAATCTCTCAAATTACTTGGCCCTAAGATAGGAAGAACTAAATAAGGACCAGTGGAGACACCACCCTTAGCAAGTGTTAAACCAATATCTGTTTCATTTTTTGTCATCCCGACTCTAGAGGCCAAATCAAAAGTGCCTAATGAGGTAATTGTGTTAACCGTAAACCTCCCTGCAGAATTTAGAGATTTTAAAAACTCCCCTTGAAAAACAAAAGCAATTGCTCTGATTGGTTCTCTTAAGTTTCCAAAGAAGTTTGAGACTCCCTTTTCTACGGGATCAGGTGCAATAAATTTATAGGTTTTAATTACAGGCCTTATTGCAATATCATCAATAAAAAAATTAAAACCCAATATAGCTCTATTAATTGGCTCAATTGGATCATATATCTCATCATATTTGACTGATGGCTGAACTACATTTTCATTGGCAGAAGAAATGTTAGTTAGAGCAAAAAAAATTGCTAAGTATAAAACAATAACTTTTATATTTTTATTCATTCCGTAATATTGTGAATCTAATTATATCAATCAATCTATGGATCTTCATTTACTAAATAAAGAACAAAAAATAGCGGTAGAACATCAAAAAGGCCCTCTTTTAGTCTTATCAGGAGCAGGAACTGGGAAAACTAGAGTTCTTACTTCAAGGTTTGTATATATTGTAAAAAACTTAAAATTTGACTTTAATAGAATAATTGCAGTAACTTTCACAAATAAAGCTGCCAATGAAATTAAAGAAAGAGTAAATAAAACTTTAAAACACAATATAGAATCTCCATGGATAGGGACTTTTCATTCTATTTTTGCAAAGTTTTTAAGAAAGCATGCCCATCATGTAAGTCTTAAAAGTAATTTTAATATTTTAGATAGCGAAGATCAAAAAAAACTTATCAAACAGGTTTTAGAATACTGTAAAATTGATAAAGAGGTAAGTGAAAGCATCTATCTAAATGATATTCAAAATCTAAAAGATGAAAAAATCTTCTCCCATGATAAGAGTAAAATTTTAAAATATTCCTCTTTAGAAAATATCGATGAAATTTACAATGTATACCAACAAAGATTAATCGAAATTAACGCAGTTGATTTTGGCGATATTCTTCTTCACAGTTATTTCATTTTAACAAATCATAAAGATATCAAAGAAAACCATTCTAATTTTATTCAACATATTCTCATAGATGAATTTCAAGATACTAATTTGTTGCAATATGATTTAATTAAACTTCTACTCAATGATAATCAAAATTTATTTTGTGTAGGAGATGATGATCAATCAATTTATGCTTGGCGTGGTGCTAAAATTGAAAATATTATTAATTTTCCAAATGAATTTAATTGTGAAGTAGTCAGACTTACAAAAAATTATCGATCCAATAATGCCATATTAGAAGCAGCTTCAAGTGTTATTAGTAATAATAAAAATCGATTAGGAAAAAATTTAGAGAGTTTTAATAATGAAATTCCAGAACAAAAAATTAATTTTAAGTCATTTTATTCTCAAGAAGAAGAGTCCCTTTGGGTAGCTGACAATATTTCAAGAAAATATAACGATCAAGAAACATTCGGGATACTTGTTAGGCTAACCGCACAAATGAGAAGCATAGAAGATAAATTAATTAAATATGCTTTACCGTATGAAATCATTGGAGGACCTAGATTTTTTGAGAGAAAAGAAATAAAAGATGTGCTTTCCTATCTAAAATTAGCCAATAGTCAAAGTGATGATTTATCTTTCGAGAGAATAATCAACCTACCTCGAAGGGGAATTGGCGAACAATCCATTAAGATCGTTATTGATCATTCTAGATCAAATAACCTCTCTTTTTTTGAAAGCTTAAAAGACTTAGCTCAATCAAATAAATTATCGCCATCATTAATATCTAAAACTCAACCTTTTATAGATCTAATAAATAAAATCTCAGATCTCATAAATAAAACAAGTTTAGAGGATTTAGGAATATTTGTTATTGAAGAGAGTGGATATTTAAAAATGTTAGAAAATGAAAAAAATAAGCTCAAACAAATTGAAAATGAGTCGAGAATTGACAATCTAAAAGAATTGGTAAATGCCTTATCAGAATTCGAAAACCTTGATGAATTTTTAGAGCATGTAGGTTTAGTAAATGAAAATCAAAAAAAAATTCATCAAAACTCTATTAAATTGATGACACTTCATGCAGCTAAGGGTTTAGAATTTGATCATGTATACTTACCAGGTTGGGAAGAGGGGATATTTCCAAGTTCTCGAGCTTTAGAGCAAAATTCTAATAAATCTTTAGAGGAAGAAAGAAGATTAGCTTATGTTGGTATAACAAGAGCTAAATATGATCTGAATTTAAGTTATGCTTCCTCAAGATATACCTATGGAATTAATAACTACTCCCTGCCATCAAGATTTTTAAGTGAAATAAAGAGCATAAATCTTGAAGAAACTAGTTACATCAAAAACCAAAGCGATACAAACAAATCAAAATTATTGTCTTCTGATAATACTGCTTTATCTCCTGGGAAAAAAAGAATGATAGAATTTTTAAATAAGCATAAAAAATGATAAATAAAATAAAATTAATTCAAAAATTTCTCATCAGTAGTAAAAACAAATTTCTCTTAATTACAAATAATGATCTTCATTTGAATGAAAGCCCGAATTCAAACCAAAAAGATATTTATAATATTACTGGATTTGACTGTAGTTTTGGTTTTCTTTTAATTTTTACTGATCAAATAATTTTTTTTACAGACTCAAGATATACACTAGCTGCTACTAAATTTTTTCCTAAAAAGGTAGAAATATACGACATTAGAAAAAAATCTTTATGTGATTACTTAATAAATTTAGGATCAAATTTTAATGGATCAGTTGATGCAAAATTAATTTCTACTCAACAATTTTTAGATTTTAATAAAATTCTTTCTAAAGCAAAAATTAAAATTTTACCTTTAAAAAATGCAATTTATCAAAAGGATTATTTTCCTGATTTCAATCGTTCGTATGCTTTTAGTCTTCCAAAAAATTATACCCCAAGAAATTATGAAAAGAATATTCAATGGGTAAAAAAAAGAATTAAATCTGAGGGTTTATTAATTTGGAATAATTCTCATATTGCTTATATTTTAAATATACGTTCTTTTGAATTAGACAATAGCACCAAACCATTTGCTGGTTTGTTTGTCCCAAAAAAAAATTTAAAGCCAATTATTATTTCGAATAATCATAAATTAAGAAATATTACAAAAATAAAGAATAATTTTAAATTACTATCATTTGAAAGTTTCAAATTATATTTAAAAAAAAATAATTTTAAAAAAATTGAATTTGAATTTAAATATACAAATTTACAGGTTTATCATTCGTTATATAAATTTTTAAAAATTTATACAACATCAATGCCAATTGATAAATTCATCTCACAGAAAACAAAAATAGAACAAAATAATATTGTAAGTTGTCATTACGAAGATGGTTTGACGATGACTAAATTTTTAATTCAATTAAAAACTAAAAAATTAAAAATTAAAAATGAATACCAATTATCAAATTCTCTTTATGAATTAAGAAAAGAAGGTGTAAATTTCTTCAGAAATTCTTTTGATTATATCTCAGCCTTTGATGCAAATGGTGCTATTGTTCATTATCGCCCACTTTCAAATAAATCTTCAAAATTTACAAATCAATCTTTGCTATTGATTGACTCTGGCGCTCATTATCTAGAGGGAACAACTGATGTAACTCGTGTATTCAAATTATATACCCCAGTAAAGAATAAAGTTAAAAATGCTTATACATATTTGCTTAAATCTTTACTAAAATTAGAGAAAACTTATTTCTCTAAAAATTTATTAGCTTCTGATTTAGATAGATATATAAGGACTTTTCTTCATAAATTTAATATTACATATGGTCATGGAACGGGGCATGGTGTTGGGTATTTTAATGACGTTCATGAAAAATATCCCATTATTTCACCACTATCTAATCAAAAGATACTTGATGGAAATTTTTTTTCTATTGAACCTGGTTTTTATGTCACAAATGAATTTGGTCTAAGACTAGAGAATTTATACTTCGCTAAAAAATATAATAATGGCATCAAGCTTGAGGGGGTTACTTTAGTGCCGTATGATCTTGATTTGATTAATTGGAAATTAATTAATAATCAAGAAAAATCGAGTATTAAGAAATATCACCAAAAAATTTATGATACACTAAAAGGTCAACTAACATCTGAATATAAGAGCTATTATAAAAAATATCTAATTAATAAGCTTTAGAAATTCTTTTTCAGTTAAAGTTCTAATTTTGAGTTCTTGAGCCTTTTTAAGCTTTGAACCTGGTTTTTCACCATATACAAGATAATTCAATTTATTAGATACATTTGAAGCTATTTTAAAACCTTTTTTTTTAGCAAGATCTTTCGCTCTATCTCTTGAAAGCTCATTTAAAGTTCCAGTAAATAAAATTGATTCATTTGAAAGACTATTATTATCTTTTATTATTTCTATATCTAAAAGATTCAAAATACTAATAGACTCACTCAGGTAATCTTTATTTTTGAAATATTCAATAAATGAATTACTTGCTTTGGTGCCAAGTCCATCAATGTTTTCTAATTCCAAATATAAATTTTTAGATTTAATTAATTTTTTAAAATTTTCTGTAGATTGAAAATAATTAGCTAAAAGTTCAGAATTATTTTCGCCAACGTATCTTAATCCCAGTGAAAATAAAAAACGTGATAAAGTAGTCTTTTTAGATTTTTCTATTGATTGAATTAAATTTTCATAAGACTTGAGACCAAATCCTTCTAGATCAGTTATTTCTTTTTGAAAGTTACTAAGATAATAAATATCTAATTTTCTAGAAATAAATTTTAACTCAATAAATTTTTCTATTTGTTTATCACCTAAGCCATCAATATTCATAGCTTTTTTGGAAACAAAATGCTTCAGTGACTCAATATATTGGTAAGTGCATTTAATGCCTCCGCCGCACCTTTGAACAGTTTCTCCCTCTGTTTTGATAATTTTAAATTTTCCACAAAGGCAATATGTTGGAATTTTAAATACCAGACTATTTTTTGTTCTTTTTGTTTTTTCTACTTTTGAAATATATGGGATTACATCCCCAGCTCTTTTTACCCAAACTGAGTCATTGATTCTAATATCCTTCTTCTTTATCTCGTCAAAGTTATGTAAAGTAGCGTTTGAAACCATAACCCCTCCAATATTTATAGGGTTTAATCTAGCCACAGGAGTAATTGCCCCAGTTCTTCCAACTTGTAGATCTATATTCAAAACTTTTGTTAAAGCTTTTTCAGCATCAAATTTTGCAGCTAATGCCCATCTTGGATATTTTGAAGTATTTCCTAGATCAATTTGATCTTTGATATTATTGACTTTGATCACCATTCCATCAATATCGAATGGAATTTCATTTCTAAATTTTTCAATTTCATTGATGTAAATATCAATGTTTTCATAGTTATTTAATTTTTTCGAAAGTTTTGAAAGTAGAAACTCATTTTTTGAACAAAACTCAAGAAAATTCTCATATGTAATAAATTCATTATCATTTGAAATATGTCCATATCCATGAGGGATAAATCTCAAAGGTCGATTTTCAGTTACACTATTATCAATTTGTCTTAATGATCCTGATGCAGCATTTCTAGGATTTGAAAATTTAGATTTTTCTTCTAGTTGCTTATTGAGTGAGTCAAAATCTTCCCTATTAAAAAAAACTTCACCTCTAATTTCAATTAAATTCGATTTACAGTATTTTAATTTTTTTGGTATGCCAATAATGTTGGATACATTTCTAGTAACATCTTCACCAATAATACCGTCCCCCCTTGTTAAAGATTTTACAAGTTTATTATTTTGATATGTAAGAGAAAGGGAGACGCCGTCTATTTTACAGTCAACAATAAATTCATTTTTAGAAATTTTTTTATTTAAAAAATTTTCAGCTTTATCGAAAAAATCTGTTAAATCATCTAAATTAAAACTATTAGCTAACGATAACATTGGAGAAATATGTTTAATTTTTTTAAATTTTGAACTTGGTTTTGCGCCTACACCTAAGTTATCTAACTTTGCAAATTTTGGATTTTCTTGTAAAAATTGTTCATATTTAGATTTTAACCTATCGTACTCAAGATCAGAGATTAAAGTTGTAGCATTATAGTAGGCATTATTGTGTTTAGATAATTGTTCTTTTAATTCTAAAAATTTTTTTTTTAAAGACATCAAGATCCTTTTAATAAATTTAATGCTACTTTTTTGGACTCATCTGTGATTTTAGACCCACTGATTAAGGTAGCTATTTCTAAAACTCGATCTTTATCTGATAATTCTATAAGTTTACTCTCAAGGTTTTCACCTTTTATTTCTTTAAATATTTTCCAGTGTTTATCAGCTTTTGAGGCTACTTGAGCAGAGTGTGTGATAGCTAATATTTGATTATTTTTCGATATTTTCATGATTTTTTCAGAAACATTGGATGCTATTTTCCCACTTAATCCACTATCTACCTCATCAAAAATTAAAATTAAATCATTATCAAAATCTGCTGATAAAGATTTTATTATTAGTAAAAGTCTTGATAGTTCTCCGCCTGAGGCAACTTTTTTAATAGAACTAAATTCTGCTTTTTTATTTGTTCTAAATCTTACTTCTAATTGATCTATTCCATCAAAATTGAAGTCGTCTTCATCTAATTTTGTAAATTCAAAGAGAAGTTCTCCTTGCTCTATATTCATTTCTGGCAATTCTAAATTAATTTTTTTTGAAATATTAACAGAATGTTTTTTTCTTAATGAGGAAATTTTTTCTGCTTCTTGTATAAAAAAACCAAGGTCATCTTGGTACTTTTTAAATTTTTTATTCTTTTCTTTATCAAAATTTTGTAACTGGTTTATTTCTTCCTCAACTTCTTCATATTTTTCAGATAATTTATCAGGATCTATATCAAAAAATTTTGATAGTTGCTGATATTGGTAAATCCTATCTTCCACATCATTGAAGTCTATTTCATTAAAATCAAATTTTTCAAAAGTATTATCTAAATCATTAATAAATTCTGTTATCTCCAAAGCTGAGGAAGAAAATTTAGTAGATAAATCTTCATAAGATTTATCATATTCAGTTAATTTATTTATATTTTTCTCAATATCTGTAAGCAATCCATTATTATTAAAAGAAATGATCAAATTTTTAAGTTCTGAAGTTAAATCAGCAATTTTTTTTGAATTTTTATTGAGATTTCTTTGGTCAGAAAGCTTCTGATATTCATTCTTTTTTGGATTTAGTATTTTTATTTTTTTTATTTTAGAGCTTAAAATATCAATTTTTTCTTGAATATTTTTCTCATCAAGTTCGAGATTACAATATTCATCTTTAGAATTTTTGAGAATTTTAAATTTTTCCTTAAGTTCCCTCGTATCAATAGATCCAGTTTTATCAATAAAATCCAAAAAGTATTTATTGTTATAAAGTTCTTGTTGTTCATAATTCTCTTGAAATTCAATTATATTGCCCAGTGTTTTTTTAACAGCAGATAGAGACGTGATTTGATTATTTAAAAGTATCTTGGATTTTTGATTCATATCAATTTGTCTTTCTACGATTAAATAATCATCCTCTATTTCTATGTTCAAAGAGTCTAAGTTATTTTTAATTTTTTGATTAATTTCAAATACAGCTTTAATAGTTGTATTTTCATTATCTTTTAAATTATGGTTTGAATAATTTTTACCCCCGAGGGCTAATTTTAAAGCATCTATAATTATTGATTTGCCTGCTCCAGTTTCCCCAGTGAAAGTATTAAATCCTTTAATAAGGTTTATAGAAAGCTTCTTAATTAATAAAAAATTTCTTATTTCTAAAGAGACTAGCATAGAAATTATTCAATTATTTGAATTTCAATAATTTCATCTTCTTTATTATTTTTTAACAATTTTATTGGATTAAATTTTTCAAACCAACTTTCTTTGTCAGTTTCAATTTCTAATTCTTCAAGGATATTATAAGATTTTTCATACCATTTACTTTCTGGAAAATTGTAAGCAAGAATTGCTGCGTAATCTTTTGCAATTTCCTCTTCTTTAATTGATTTATAAATATTGACTAACAAAAAAAGAGTTTCTTCTATCGATAAACTAGAGCTATGATTTTCGTAAATATCTTTCAAGTAAATTAGCGCACCATTAATATTTTTCTTTTCTAAGTAAAACTTAGCTATAGAAAGTTTATTTATCGCGAGATTATTTTCTATGATTTGAATTTTTGTAATAATATCAATCTCATATTTACTATTAGGGTAAGCATTTAAAATAAAGTTAAATTTATCCAAAGCGGTATAAGCATCTTTTTGACTGTAATCAGGTTTTTTAATTAAAACATAATAAGTCATTGCCTCTAAATAATTTGCATAGACTATATCTTTGCTACCGGGATAGTATTTTTTGTAATTTTCAGCAATTGCTCTTGTTTTCTCATAATCTTTTTTTAGAAAATTAACATAAGCATTTAACAACATACCTTTATTGGAATAAGGGCTACTTGGAAATAATACTTCAAGTTTATCTAATTCTAATAAAGCTAAATCATATTTGCCTATGTTTATGAATTCATTGGCATTTTCAAATAATTCAAAATCTTCTAATTTATTATTTTCATAAAGATTTTGATTTAAATCAAAATCGCTCGTATCATTCGATGAACAAGAAATAAAAATAAATAAGATTAAAAGGCTCAGAATCGACTTCATGACTATGAATTATAGCTTCAGAAAAAAGAATAAAACAGTCAAATATATAATAATTCACTATACAGGAATGATTGACTTTAATTCAGCTTATAAAAAGTTAAATGACCTAAAATCAGAGGTTAGCTGCCATTATTTAGTATCAAGGAGAGGAAAAATTTTTAATCTTTTGTGTCCTAAATTGAAAGGTTGGCATGCAGGAGTATCAGAGTGGAAAAATGTAAAAAATTTGAATGATTACTCTATTGGAATTGAGTTAGAAAACAAAGGGCATGAACATAGTTATACTAATTTCACTGATAGTCAGTACCATGAAGTTAAAAAATTGATTAATTTTTTTAAATTTAATTTTTTTATAAAAGATAAAGATATAATTTTCCATTCAGACATAGCACCAAATAGAAAAAAAGATCCCGGAGAAAAATTTTTAGTAAAGAAATTGGGAATAGAGAGATTTAATTTTCATCAAAGAAAAACTCTCAATATCAACGGACTTTTGAAATTATATGGTTTTAGTCATAATTATATAAAATTATACAAATCAGATTGTATTAAAGCAGTAAAGAGATCTCTGAATTATAAAAATATAGACTCTAGTATTTCCAATACTTTTAAAAAGAAATTTAATAATTTATTATTTAAATAAAAAATTATATCATATATTTGGGTAGTGAGCAGTCGCTTTGTTTAACAAAGAGGAAAGTCTGAGCTTGCGTAGAAAGTGATAACGGATAACATCCGTCGGGGGTAACCCTAGGGAAAGTGCAGCAGAAAAAAACCGCCGAAAGGTAAGGGTGAAAAGGTGAGGTAAGAGCTTACCGGATGTATTAAATATCATCGCAATATGTAAACCCTATCACAAGTAAGATCAAATAGAGGTTAAAACTTTTTCTACAGTTGACCTGGGTTGATCGCTGGAGCTTAATAGTAATATTAAGCCTAGATAAATGACTGCTAATTTTCAATAAAATTACAGAACTCAGCTTATAGCTACCCATATATTATTTACATAATCCTTAAATTCCCATATAATCCCATAAAATACCATGATTATGTTTTTATCATCATTTTTTGGAATTATTGACAGTAAAAATAGAATTGCAATTCCTTCCTCTTATAGAGGCACAATTAAAGAAACAAAAGAAAAAGTATATCTATTCAAAAGTTTAAAATATTCCTGCTTAGAAATTCATCTTGCATCAAAAATTAATTCACTTGTTAAAAGTTTTGATGAAAAAGATTTCTTTTCAAAAAAAAATGATCATTTTAAAACCGCAATTCTGTCTGATCTTGAAGAAATTAATATCGATAATGATGGTAGATTTACTCTTAGAGAAACACACCAATCATTTTCAAAAATTAAAAAAGAAATTTTATTCATTGGTAAGGGAAATCATTTTGAAATTTGGCAGAAGGACTTAGGTGAAAAACATAAATTTAATTCAAGAAAGAAGTTTAAATGATAACTAATGCACATAAGCCAATTATGGTAAATGAGATATTATCATTTTTGAATAATGATAAAAAACTATCAATTCTTGATTGTACGTTTGGTGGAGGAGGCCATACATTAAACTTTCTGGATCTAGGTCATAGAGTTACAGCTATTGATGAGGATTTAAAAGCACAAGAAATAGCAAAAGAACTTAAAACCAAATTCAATAAATTTCATTTCTATAAAATTAATTTTAAAGATCTTGAAAAAATAGATGAAGATTATTTACAAAATAAATTTGATTTTATTTTATTGGATCTTGGTTTTTCTTCTAATCAGCTTGAGGACATCCAAATTGGAATATCTTTCAAAGAGAACTCTAAGCTTAACATGAATTATTTAAATTCTGGTTTCACAGCCTACGACATTATAAATAATTATACTGAGGAAGATCTTTCTCGGGTTTTTGCAGATTATGGGGAAATTAAACAATCTCTAAAACTTGCAAAATTTATAGTAAGAAAAAGAAAAGATAAATTCATAAATACTAATTTTGAACTTATAGAAGTTTTAAGAGATAGTGGTGTGAACTTCAGATCTAAAAAAATTCATTTTGCCACTCAAGCATTCCAAGCACTCAGAATAGAGTGCAATAAAGAACTTGATAATTTGAACATTTTTCTTGAAAAAATATATAACTATTTAAATAAAGATGGAATATTGGCAATTATTTCATTTCACAGTCTCGAAGATAGAATTGTAAAAAATTATTTTAAAACTAATTCTTTCAAAAAAGATAACTTTAAAAATCAACAAAATTGGGGATTTGAAATACTCACAAAGAAACCAATTACTCCAAATCAAATAGAAATAAAAGATAATCCCCGTTCTAGGTCATCTAAATTAAGAGTTGGAAGGTTCGTAAATTGACCAAGACAATATCTAAATTTGTAATTTTAATAATATTTATTTTTATATTTCTATATTTTAAAAATTACACAAAAATTGCAAAAAATGAGCTACAAAATTTGAAAAATAATTATGAAAAAAATTTTCAAATTTATCTAAAAAGGGAAGTTCAATTATCCAAAATGCTTAACCAATTTGAATACGAAAGTTTAGATGAGAATTTAGCTTTCAATGAAAGAATTATAAAATTTGACAGAGGTATTGATAGTGAATTCACACTAATAATGGTTAATTATGATAAACCTCAGCAATGAAACTGACTATAAATTAATTTTTAAAACTAAAAATCTGTATAACTTTTTTTTTATATTGACCATTGCTTTATTCATTGGAGTCTTTTTAAAAATTTCTATTTTATCAATCCAAGAAAAAAATAATGAAATAACTGAGGGTACTAAAAAAATTTCAAGTATTTTTTTACCAACGATATTTGATACTAATGGTCATAGATTAGCTTATTCAGATTTTAATTTTTCAATAAAAGTTAATGTTAATGAAAAATTTAAAAAATATCTGAAAAGAGATGCATCAAATAAACAAATTAAGGAAACATTATTTTTAGGTAATCCTAATACAAAATTTGAAAAAATTTTAACTCGGAAATACCCATTTAAAAACATTTTATCGAATACTCTTGGGCAAGTAGATATTGATCATAAAGGAATTTCCCTTTTTGAAAAAAATTTAAATCAAACTAATGAAGATTTAATTTTAGGAATAGACATAGATATACAAAAAAAAGTCTATGAGGTATTAAGTAAAGAAATAAAATTTTTAGAACCTGATTACAGCTTAAGTATTATTGTAGATTTATCAAAAGAAGAAATTCTAAGTAATGTTTTTATTGATAATAGAGAAGAAAAATTTGACGATTCACTCATGCCAATTAAAGATTTATTATTTGAATTTGGTTCTGTCTTTAAACCATTCACCATTTATTCTGCACTAAAAAATAAAAAGATAGATTTAAATGAGTTTTTTGATGTTGATCAGCCAGTGTACATCGGATCTAAATTAATTGATGATTATCCAAGAAATAGTAATTCACCTTTACAAGTAAAAGATGTTCTAAAAAATTCATCAAATCGAGGGGCTATATTAATTAGAAGAAAGCTAGACTGTCAAAATGAGTATAAAAATGATTTTTCTTATTTGGGACTTTTGGAAAATGTTTCTGTGGGGTTTGATTTAATATCCAAAGAGCCAGAATTAAATAACTTTAGAGGATCTTATTGTGATAATTTTCCTTATGGATATGGTATGGCAATTTCTCCAATTCAGTTAATAAATGCATATGGAAAAATAGTCACCGGAAGAGATCAGTTTAAGGCTTCATTCGAAAAGAAATCCATAAGTCAATTGAATGAGTTTAATAATGTTTCAACATCATTAAATAAATTATTATTTTATGCTAATGAAACCTCTGAAGAGCTTTACGAAAATTTTTTAGTTGCTGGAAAGACAGGAACTGCCGACATAGGTGATAAAACATCTCAAAATGTGGCTTATATAAGTTATTTTCCATATAATGACCCCAAGTATCTAAGCCTTACATTTATGTCTAATCCAAAAAATAAATATGGTCCATATATGACAGCAGGAAACACAGTTAAACCAGTTTTTTTTAATATTTTAAAAGAAATTTATGTGAATCTTGACCTTTCTATTCTTGATATCAAAGGTACTGATATATGAATAAATTAAAAATACTTCATTCTAAGGGTTATAAAATTGCATCAAATTGGCAGGAATGCACTTCTAAATCTATTTTCTTTTTGAATACTTTGAATTTACAAAACTTTGATAAATATCAAAAATTAGCTATCAAAAAAAATTGTACTCATTTAATTGTGAATTCTTCCATAAAGAAACACAATGAAATTAAAAATATGAATTACTATTACATTAATACTCAAAAAGATATATTCAAATTAAAAAAAATATTTTTTTCTAAAAATAAATTAAAAATTATTTTTTTAACAGGCACTAATGGAAAAACCTCTATAGCTTATGGCTCACATCTATTATTTTCTCTAAATGGAATATCTAGTTGTTATTTAGGGACTATTGGATTTTTCATAAATGGAAATAAAATTAAAAATCTCTCTAATACTACACCCTCTTATTTAGAATTATCATCTTTACTTCAAGAAGCGGCAGATCAACAAATAAAATACGCTTTTATAGAAGCTTCTAGTATTGGTTTTAAAGAGGGAAGGCTAGGAGATTTAAAATTTGATCTTTGTTATCTAACTAATCTTCAATCAGATCATTTGGATTATCATAAAAATATCAAAAATTATCATCGATCTAAAATTGATATGATTAAGATTCATTCAAAAGTTAATTCAAAGTTATTAATACAAGATAAAAATATTCAAAAAAAGTTTTCAAATTTTAATAATAAAAAAAAATTTTTAGATGATTTTATTAAACATCATAAAATAAGTATAATTAGAAAAAAATTTAATTCATATTGAATTAAAACAAATCTTAAAAATTATTCTATTAATACTATTAATGATTTTATGATTAAAAATTTTATATCTATGCTACATATATACTATGTTATTAATAAAAAATTACCTCAGAAAACAAAAACTAAAATATTTCCAGATGGAAGATCCCAAATAATTTATAATAAAAATAATAAGATTATATTAATTGATTATGCCCATACTAGAGAGGCATTTAAAAACCTATTGTCCAATCTTCCAACAGATCTAAATCATAAAATAATTATTTTTGGTTGTGGAGGAAATAGAGATAAGTCAAAAAGATCTAAAATGGCTAAAATAGCATCTAAATACACTGATATCCAAATTATTACTGATGATAACCCTAGAAATGAGAAACCCTCAGATATTAGAAAAATTCTTTTTAAAAATTCTTCTAATCCCATAGAAATACCTTCCAGAAAAAAAGCAATCGAAAGAGGTGTTAAGCTATTAAAAAACAAAAAAGGACTTTTGATAATAGCTGGCAAAGGAAATGAAAATACTCAGATTTATAAAAATAAAAAATTAATTTTTAATGATCATAAGGTAGCAAAATCATATGCAGAATATCTTTAAAAAAATTTTACAAACTAAAAATAAATATAATTCAACAATATTATTTGACTCAAGATTAATAAAAAAAAATGATATTTTTATTGGTATAAGATCTAATAATAGAGATGGAAGTTTTTTTGCTTCAGACGCAATCAAAAAAGGAGCTGTTTTTGCAATCGTTGATAATAATAAATTAGTTCATGAAAATATTATTTTTATAAATGATGTTCAGTCATTTATAAAAAAATTTACTAAATTTTTGTTAAAATTATATGACGGTAAAATAATTGCTATATCTGGATCAGTTGGAAAAACCACTACAAAAGAAAATATTTTTCATATTTTAAATAATAATAATTTAAAAACATACCGCTCTTTTAAAAATTTTAATAACGTACTCGGTCTACAATTTTCAATTATGAATATGAATATTAAAAGTAAATTTGCTGTTTTTGAACTTGGTATTAATGCCCCTAAAGAAATGGATAATTTAACAAAAATTCTTCAACCCCATTACTCTTTACTTACTTCTATAGAAGACTCACATATAGGAAATTTTAAAAACTTTTCTAATCTATTTGCAAATAAAATTAAAATCTTTAATTCAAGAAGATTGATAAAGGGTCTTATGAATATAAGAAACGAAGATTTTCAATTACCAAAAATAATTACTAAGAAAGTTGATATAGTAAATTTAGAAAATTTAGATATTAAAACTTCTAAAAAAAATTTCTTCGATATCACCTTTAAAATTAAAGACACTTATCAAAAAATATATTCTGATAAAGGGGGAATATTCTCTGAAACCGCAGTACTTTCTTTTTTATTTTTAAAGTTATTCATAAAAAAATTTTCTAATAAGAAATTCTTTTATAAAGAAGCCATTCTTGACTCGAGAGGGAATATTATTAATAGGATTTATAAAAATAAAATTATTAGAGTCTATGATCATAGTTATAATGCCAGTCCATATTCATTGAAAAAACAAATAACTTATTTTGATAATCTTAAAGTCACAAAAAAATTATGTATTATAGGTTCTATTAAAGAATTAGGAAATCATACTGAAAAATATCACTGTGCCTTAATCGAAGATATCAAAGCTCTCAAAGTAAAAAGAATAATTTTCATTGGAGAGGAGTTTTACAAACTAAGGTCATCTCATAAAACTTTCAGTTTTTATAAATCCTATAAGAATTATATTAAAGTGATGAAAAAAGATCTTGAATTTGGAAAAAATATCTTCGTAATGGGGTCAAGGCTAAATAATTTAGATAAAGTTATTCAAAATATATGTTAAGCGACTATCTTTACAACTTCAAAGAAATTCATTTTTTCTTCAATCTTTTTAATTACATTTCTTTTCGAGCAGGACTATCCCTAATTTCATCATTTATTTTAATTTTAATATTTATGCCTTATTGGATTAAAGTACAAAAAAAATTATTTCCATTAGGCCAGCCGATTAGATCGGATGGTCCTTCAAGCCATGCATCAAAAAAAGGCACCCCTACATTAGGAGGAGTATTAATTATTTCTTGTTTATCTATTAGTA
>CABYWI010000015.1 GCA_902522585.1 uncultured Alphaproteobacteria bacterium | reverse complement strand
ACATTGATGGTATTGATGAAGCAACACCTTGAAATTGTGCAACACCAAAAATAAAACCTATGATAGTAGTGGCAAGAATACTAATTACTATCGCTCCAGGGATTTTCAATCTATCTAAAGCAATCATTAGCGTAAATGTCAGTAAAGCTAACAAAACAGGAGCGGATTTTAAATCGCCTAATCCAACCAAAGTAGCAGGATTATCTACAACAATACCTGCGTTTTTTAGACCAATAATAGCAAGAAATAATCCTATTCCAGCCCCTATTCCAAACTTTAAAGATCTTGGTATTGCATTTATTAAGTAAGCTCTTAAAGGAGATATACTAATTAATAAGAATAAAATACCCGAACAGAGAACAGCAGCTAATGCTTGCTGCCATGTAAAGCCCATTCCAAAAACAACTGCATAAGTAAAAAATGCATTTAAACCCATGCCTGGTGCCAATGCAACTGGCCAATTAGCTAGGATGCCCATTAACATACAAGCAACGAAAGAGGCTAATATGGTTGCAACAAAAACTGAGTCAAAATCCATACCCGTTTCGGAAAGAATGGCTGGGTTAACAACCATAATGTAAGCCATTGTAAGGAATGTAGCTAGTCCAGCTAAAACTTCCTTCTTAAAAGATGTTTTATGATCTTTTAATTTAAAAAGAGATTCTATAAGTTCCATCTCGAATTATATCAAATAAAACTACAGATAAAGAGGTTCTGAGTCATAGGATGACCATAAATACCAAGTCACAATAGTAGAATATATTGACCATTTCCTTGAATTTTTTGGTAATTTATACAAATTTTTATCTTTGTAGTATTTTTTATAGGCATTTATAAAACCTAAGTCTCCTTTGGGAAGAATATTGGAAATACCTAAATGAAATATGCTAAACATCTCTACAGTCCAAGGTCCAATTCCAAAGATTTTAGTTAATTCATATGGGGGTTCTGATTTAAAACTAGTATCAAATCTTATAGATTTAACTAATTGATAATTATCAATTAATGAAATTATTGATTTTTTTTTATTCGCACTTAGAGGCAGATCCTCTATTAATGAAATATGATTTTTAAATTTATTATAATTAATGGAACCCATAATTTTTTTAGATTTTTGATAAATTGACATTGCAGCTGATACAGAAATCTGCTGAGAACAAATTGATTTAAACAGAATATCAAATTTATTTTTATTAAGTTTTAAATAGTGATTCTTGTTATAATAATTTTTAAAATAAGGATCACTTTTTAATAGATAATTACATCCATTTTTCCAATAAGGTAACAATTTTTAAATAAAAGATTTAATCAAGCTAGATGTATCTTGATTTTTATATTTGGTTTTAATTAATTTTTTATATTTTTTATGTACCTCTTTAGTGAGCTTTAGATTTAATTTGGATTCATTAGATTGTTTTAATACATATCTAAGATCTTTTTCCATAAGCTCTGTTGAAAAACCAAAATTAAATTTATTTTTAATTAATGTCATGTATCTGTTACTAAACTGCCAAGATCCTGCAGCTCCATTCTTAATAACATCAAACAATTTATTTTGATTGATATTATGGTATTTACTGAAAATAAAAGCTTCCGAAATTGAATATAGAATACCGCAAATTAAAATTTGATTAGTAAATTTAGCTAGCTGTCCAGATCCTGAGTTGCCCATATATACAACACTCTTCGAATAAATTTTAATAATTGGAAGAGCTAATTTAAATTTAGGATTACTTCCACCTATCATTACAGATAATTTTCCATTTTTAGCACCCTCTTCTCCACCAGTTACTGGAGCATCTAAAAATTTGATATGGTATTTACTCAATAGTTTATTCAACTTCTCTACTTGTGTTAAAGAAATAGTCGAATGATCGACAAATATTGTATTTTTGTGAAAACAAGATGATTTTATTAATTTATTTGTTAATTGATTGATTGAAAGATCATCTTTTAGACAAGTTATTATTATATCAAAACTCAGATTTAAATGTCTTTTAAGATCAAATTTTTTAGCTTTATATGACTTTAGCCAATTATTTACTTTTTTTTTTGATCTATTGTAGATGAATAATTCAATATTCTTGGATCTTGATAAATGTGCAGACATATGAAAACCCATACGACCTAAACCTACAAACAAAACTTTATAATTTTGCATAAAAAATAATTTTTTTATTTAAAACATTAAAATCAAAGTCAAAACTATCAAGATTACTATTAAAATTTAAATTGCTTAAAAAAGACATTGCTGGAAATAAATCCCAAATTTTAGAACCATAAATAGTCATAAAAGTTCTATCACCTTCAAGTATTTCAATTACATCATATCCAATAGATCTAGATCTCATTTTTTCAGTGTATTCAGAGATTTCATTTTTAAAAAAATCTTTAGCATGAGGACCAAGAAATCCAATATGTTGTTGATATTTTTTTGGAGAAATAAAATAATGGTTTTTCAATATTTTAAAAGAATGATAAAAATTATTTTTAACTGGATCATAAATAATTGAAAAAATACTTTTATTGTTTTTGATGAATGAAACCATAATAACAACCTTATTAATTCCATTAATAAAATTTCTTGTACCATCAATTGGATCAATTGTTAAATATTGATCATATCTAAGAAGTTCAGAATTATTTTCTTCAGAAATAATATTTTCAAAGCCATTTTCTTTAAAATATTGGATAAGTTCATTTTCTATTATTAAATCAAATTTAGTAACAAGTGAATTATCAGATTTTTCAGATATTTGAGAATTTTCTATGTTACCTAAATTTGGTAATAAATATTCTTTAGATACATCTTTAAAAAAAGAATGGGTTTTATCAAAAAAATTATCATCAATAATCATTAATATATTTTTCTAAGATATGAGAGTCCTTAGCCTCAATAAGTAAGACTAGGACATCATTATTTACTGGGATATGTTCGTCATATGAAAGTTCAATATTATCTTTTGATATAGTGCAGATATGTTTAATTTCATTTGATTTTTTAATATTTTCAAATAATTCATTTTTATATCTTACCTCATAAATTAGAAATTTTTCTCTAAATACAGAATGGTAAGATAAAAGAGATCCTTCTGAGATTTTCTCTATTATTCTTGAAGTAGTTAATTCTCTTGGATTAATGATAACATCAATACCAAGATCATTGGCAAAAGAAGAAAATGACTCATTATTGACAACGGCGAACACAGACTTTGAACCTCTTTTTTTTGATATAATTGATAAAATTGTATTTATTTGGTCGTTATCAGTCACAGTTATAACTAAATCAGAAGTATTAAGTTTTATCTCATCATATAATGACTGATCTAGAGCATCACCTTGAAATATGGAAGTATTTTTTAAAGTACTAGCTAATAAATCACATCTTTCTTTATCATATTCTAATATCTTTAGATTAATTTGTTGCTCATCTTGTTCTATTAATTTTGATAAATTTTGACCAATATTACCACCACCGATTATTAAAATATCTAATACATAATCTTTGTAACCAAAAAATTTAATAAGTTTTTTTAAATAACCTTTTTTAATTAAAAGGTAGAGTTGATCAGATTTTGAAATACTTTTGAAATCGAAAAAAGGCTGATCTTGAAAAGTATGTCCTATATAACAAAGATTATTTAATGAAAAAAAATTTTTAATTTCCTCAAATGATTGATGTTTAAATAAATCTGAGGATTGCATACCAATTAATAAATAATTTTCAGTATTAAGTGACTCACTAAAAAAAGCACCAGGCATATGTATTTTTTCAAAAATATTATTTGCAACCTCCGATTCAGGTGAAATAATGTGATCTAAAAAAGAGTTAGACTCTATGAGAAGTAATTTATTTTCATCTGATATTAAGTTTTGATTTCTTATTCTTGCAATAGTCTTATCTACTTTTAAAAATTCTTTAGCAAACTTGCATGTGATAATATTTTTTTCATCACTTTTTGTAACGGCAATAAAATAATCAATTTTTGTTTTAAAATTTGAATAAAAGGTTGGATTCAAAGGATCATCAAAAATTGTTTTAATATCATATCTTTCAGAGAGTTTTTTCAATTCAGAGGCATCGTCATCAAGAAGAAATACACTCTTTCCTTGCTCTGAAAGTTTATTAGCAAGGTTTGCGCCAACTACGCCTGATCCTAAAATAAGAATATTCATTATTCGATTTTAATATTAAAAGATTTTATTTTACGATAAAGTGAAACTCTGTCTAAATTTAATGTTTTAGATGTCAGTGTCATATTCCAATTATTATTTTTTAATTTTTGTATTAAAAAATCCTTTTCAAATTTTTCTTTAGCCTCTTTATAATTCAAATCATATAAATGTGAATTATTAGTAGAATTATCAAGTATTTTTTTAATTTCATCAATAATTACAATTTGAGGAGGTGATACCATATCATTTATAAGATTTTGAGTTACATTCATTATTTCAAATACATTACCAGGCCAATTATGTTTATTGAGTATATCCTGAATACTTGGGTCTATATCTATAACTTTTTCAAATTTCTTTTTGGAAAAAATATCAAAATAATATTTAAATAAGGGTAAAATTTCATTTTTTCGTTCCATTAAGGGCTTAAAATGAAACTTATAATCTATTTTTTTTAACATAATATCATCTAGGTCTGGATTTTTAGAGTCAAATATAATAGAAGCGTTTATTTTATTTTTATTTACTAAATTAAAATAATTTAAAAGCTCTAAATTATTAAATTTTTCAAAATCATTAAAATAAATTGTAAAGTAATTATGTAATGAAGAAAATTTAAGTAAATCACTTTCATTCATTAAATTTTCATCCATATTTATAAAAGTGTCTGGATTATTAGAAGATAATTTCATATGGATAAAATTTGCAAAATAATTTTTACCTATACCACTAGGACCATGCAATAGAATTGATGAATTAGATTTTATTTTAGTAATTTTTTCAAAGTAATTTTCAATATTTTCGCTAAAACCAATTTTATTTATTTTTGAATGAAATGAAATTTGATTACGATAATTATTAATAGTAATTTTCTGCTTTAACTCTAAAAGATTTTTTTGAATGATATGTAACAGTTTTTTTGTTTCAAATGGCTTTTCAATAAAATCATTTGCTCCAGCCTTAACAGACTCTATAGCATTATCAATATTAGCATGGCCACTAAAAGATATTATAACAAGATCATTAAAATTATTTTTTAATTCGTTTATAATATCTATTCCTTGTTTTGAGCTATTTTTTAACCATAAATCAACTAAAACTAAATCATAATTAAAATCATTTTCATTAAGTTTTCTAAATTCTTCATATGAAGTTACGTATGAGGTATCAAATTCATTTTTATTTAATATTAGTGATACTTGTTTACAGATTTCTAATTCATCATCAATAATCAAAATTTTAGACATTTAATTTTATTTCAACTTTGAAACCAGAATAATTATTTGTTTTAATTTTCAAACTGCCATTATTGTCTCTAATTATTTTATCTATTAAAGGTAAGCCAAGGCCAGAAGATTTTTTTGTTGAAAAATATGGCTTTATTAATTTATCAATATCACCATCGAAACCAGGGCCATTATCAAAGAAACTTAAAATAATATGATTGTCAAATTTGTTCAAAGTTATTTCAATGATAGGGCTAGATGTTTTTATAAGTGCTTCAATAGAATTTTTAAATAAATTATTGAGAATTATGTCAATATATGATTGATCAAAAATTATAAAAACATCATTTTGTAAACTTTGATTAAAAGTAATATTAGAATAATTTCTTTTATACTCCTCAATATATATTGATAATATTTCTGTTAAATGTATTTTCTTATTAATTGCTTTAGGCAATCTAGCAAAATTTGAGAATTCATTAACAAGATTTTGAATTAAAAAAATTTGTCTTTTTATAGAAAGGATTGAATTTTTCAATTCTTCATCATCTATTTGGTTTTCTAGAAATTCAGTTGATAATAACATTGGAGTTAAAGGATTTTTAATTTCATGTGAAATTTTACGGGCTAATTCTGCAATTGCGTTATTTTTTTCTGCAGAAATTAGGTCAGTATAATCATTAAAAATTATTAATTGGTCAAAAAGAGTATTGTTAGGAATGTGTAATGATTTGATAAAAAATGTTCTTTCGATTTGATTAATTATTATATTAATATTTTTTTCAAAATTTTTATTATTATCTAAATTATCATAATTTTGTTTAAGAATATTTTTTAAGCTCTCAAAAGAATTAATATTATCTTTAGAGAATATCTTTGAAGCCGTATTTTGAAAAATAAGCTTGTTATTATTCAAAACAAAAATACCATAAGGAGAATTTTCAATAATATTATTAATAAATTCTAATTGATCATTAATAGTAATATTTGTTTTTTCTAAATTTAATTTTTGATTTATAATTGTGTTACTCATACTATAGAAAGAATTAGTTAGCTGTGAGATATCATCTTTTTCTTTTAATTTAGGAAACTTAAAAGCATCAAAATTACCTTTTTTTAAAGCATTAATGGAACTATTTAGATCTTTTATAGGCTTAGCTAATTTAAAGCTAAAATTAGTCCCTATGACTATAAAAATAAGAATTAAACTGATTGATAAAATTAAATAGATAGTGAAGAAGGTTATCTGAATATCTTTTTTATTTTGATCTATAGAGTTAATCGCATTATATGACTCAACAATGTTTTGATAATAATTTAATAATTCGAGATCAATTGATTTTAACAATATTAAATAATTATTTTCTGATAAGTTTATTTTCGAGAAAAATTGATTGTTTTGATAAAAAATAGTTATGTCATTTTCTGTCTTATTTAAAACTAAATTTTTATTTTCTTCAGATAGTTGAATTTCATCTTCTGTGAAATACTCAATGAATTGCTGATCATCTGAAACACTGTAAACAGAAATTATATCAAATCTTTGGATGATATCTCTATCAATTAATCTTTCAGCCATTACATAACTTCTAATAAATCTAGAATCAGTAATTAAATTTCTTTCAGTTTGATCAATATATTTTTGTGCTAATTGATATGAGTTATTTACTGTTGACTTAAATGCTGGGCCTAACCAAGTACTTACTTCAATATTAAAAAAAATAGAAGAGGCTATTAAAATTAGTCCGCTTGGAATTATTGAAAATAATCCAAAAAAAAGAAAAAATTTATTAAAAAGTCTTAGGCCGATTACATCTCTTTTTTTAAATTTGATGTAGTTAATCACAAATATTGACAAATAAATCAATAGTATTAATAAAAATATAAAATCTGCTATTATTAAATATTGAATTAATTCTGCATCTCTTACTATTTCATTAGAGGAAATAAGAGAATATACAGTTAAAGAAAAAAGAATTATAAATGTTATTAGAAGTATAGTTGCAGAAAATTTATTAAAATATTTTGACATTAAAAGTTTCAAACATTCAATTTGTAATACTTGCTGCAGGCAAGAGCGCAAGATTTAAATCAAAAAATAATAAGCTTCTATCAAAGTTAGAAGATAAAACCATCCTAGAACATAATATAGATCTTATTGAAAAAATAGGATTTAAAAAGATAACGTTAGTATTTAAAGATAAAAAAATAATAAAAAACTTAATAACCTCAAGAATAGAGCTCATCAAAGGTGGAAAAACAAGGACTTTAAGTGTTAAAAATGCATTAATAAAATCAAAAATTAAAGCAAAATATGTTTTTATCCATGATGCAGCAAGAATATTAAGTACTGATAAACTTTTAAAGAAATTAATCAATGAGGCTCAAAAAAATAAATATGACTGTATTATTCCATTTTCCAAATGTAACGATACAGTTGTCAAAAAGCATGAAAATATTGGAAGAGAAAATTTAAAATTAATTAAAACTCCTCAAGTATTTATAAAAAATAAAATAACCTTCTTACATAAGAAAAATAATATCTATGAATTAACTGATGATAGTAAATTAATGAGAGATAATCCTAAAGAATATAAAATTAGATATATGTTAGATAACGGTTTTAATTTTAAAGTTACTTATAAAGATGATTTAGAAATTTTTAAAAATAATTTAAAACAAAAGACAAGAGTAGGATTAGGCTATGATATACATAGAATTCAAAAAATTGATAATATAAATCATATAAAATTAGGTGGTATAAAAATAAAATCAAAAATCAAAATTTTATCTCATTCCGATGGAGATGTTATTTTACATGCTATAACTGATTCAATATTAGGTGCATTATCCTTAAGAGATATTGGTACCTATTTCCCAAATGTTAAAATAAATAAAAATAGAGACTCAATAGAATTTTTAAATTTTGCTATAAAAAAATTAAAAAGTAAAGATTTTAGAATAAACAATATTGATTTAATGATAGTATCTGAAACACCTAAAATTAATCTTCACTACAAAAAAATATTAAAAAATTTAACTAAAATTTTAGATATAGATAAAAATCAAATTACAGTAAAAGCAACTACAAATGAAAAATCTGGACTTATTGGAAAAAGTAAATTTATTGCCTGTTGGTCTAATTTATCAATTAATTAAATTAAATAGCTTTTTTTAATTTAATAAAATCATCATCAGCATGATAGCTAGATCTAGTTAATGGCGAGGAAGATACCATTTTAAAACCAATTTCAACACATTGATCATGTAAAAACTTAAATTCATCCGGCGTATAAAATTTATGAACTTTTTCATGATGGATTGAGGGTTGGAGGTATTGACCAATAGTAACAAAGTCTACTTTATAATCTCTTAAATCAATTAAAAGCTCTAAAATATCATCTATAGTCTCACCCAATCCAACCATTAATCCTGATTTTGTAAAAATATTTGAATTATAATTTTTAACTGATTTTAAAAGATTTAAACTTTCCTTATATATAGCTCCAGGTCGAATATTTTTATAAAGCCTATTTACTGTTTCAATATTATGATTAAAAACATCGGGCATTGAGTCAACAATGGATTTATAAACTTCACCTTTTCTTAAAAAATCTGGAGTTAAAATTTCTATTGTAGTTTGAGGAGATAGTTCTTTTATATATTTAATTGTGGATATGAATTGACCTGCCCCACCATCTATTAAATCATCTCTATCAACACTTGTTATAACAACATGTTTTAAGTTCAAAGCAGATACAGATTTTGCTACATTTAATGGCTCTAAAGGATCAATAGAAAAAGGTTTTCCTGTTTTAACATTACAAAAGGAACAGGCTCTAGTACAAGTATCACCAAGTATCATAAAGGTTGCGTGTTTTTGAGACCAACATTCGCCAATGTTAGGGCAAGCAGCCTCTTGGCAAACAGTATGTAAATTATATTTTTTTACTAAATTGAGGGTATCATTATATTGTTTCGAGGTAGGTGCCTTTACTTTAATCCAATTTGGCTTTTTTAAATTTGTAGGATTATTTCTTTTGACTTTTTCTGGATGACGTATCATTAAAATTTAAAAATGAAGTGGTTTTCCAAAAGCTGATAAAACACTTTCGTGAATAGACTCAGAAAGAGTTGGGTGTGCAAATACTGTGTTAATAAATTCATCTTCAGTAGACTCAGAAGAAATAGCTAATCCAAAAGTGGATATCATTTCTGTAACATCTGGGCCAATTAAATGAGCGCCTAAAAATTCTCCAGTTTCAGAGTTAAATAAAGTTTTAACAAAACCAAAAGTATTAGACATTGTTTGTGATTTACCATTAGCTAGAAAAGGGAAGTTTCCTTTTTTAAAAGGTATATTAAGTTCTTCTAATTGTTGTTCTGTATAACCAATAGTTGCTACCTGAGGTAAGCTATAAATACATCCTGGGATATGGTGAGTTTTAGGTTTATGAGTATTTTTACCTGAAGAAATATATTCAACACAATTAATAGCATCATGCATAGCTTTATGAGCTAGCCAGGGACTACCTATAATGTCTCCAATGGCAAATAAATTGTTAGTATTCGTTTGATAGTTATCATTCGTTTCGATATAACCAGACTTATCCAAATTTATTTTTGTATTATCTATTATTTTTGTATCTAAATTAGGAGAAACGCCAATAGACATAATTAGTGCATCAGAGTCAATTTTCTGATCATTATTATAAACTATGACCTTCTTTTTACTTTCATCAATCGATGAGATCTTGGCGTTTAGCTCAAATTTAATACCTTTTTTTTCAAATATTTTTTGAGCTTCAATTGAAATATCTTTATCAAATTGAGGTAAAATTTTATCTTGGGATTCAAAGACTGTTACTTGAGAGCCAAGAGCATTATAAATACTAGCAAACTCTATACCTATAGCACCAGAACCTATAATTGAGAGATTTTTTGGAAGGAATTTAGGAATCATTGCCTCTTTAGAACTCCAAATTAAATCTGAAAACTTAGTTTCTCCAATAGTTTTTGGCTTACAACCAGTAGCTAAAATTAACTTAGTGGACTCAATGGTTTGATCGTTAGTTTTAATTTTAAAAATGTTATTTTCTATTTCTGGTAATGCTTTAACTGCATAAACATCGATTTTATTTTTTTTCATTAAGGAGCTTACTCCTTTGGATAAATTTTCAGATGCTTTTCGTGATTTTTCTACAATCTTTTCTAAAGCTATTTTGCTTAAGTCATTATTATCTAAACCAAAATGTTTGGCTTCTTCTATGAACTCAGCTGAATGTAATAAAGATTTTGTTGGAATACATCCCCAGTTTAAACAAACACCACCAAGACGATCTTCCTCAAAAAGAGCTACTTTCATTCCAAGTTGAGAAGCTTTAATTGCAGCAACATATCCACCAGGTCCACCACCTATAATTGATATATCATATTTATTTATCATTATTTATTTTCTCCAAATTAGAAACTATACTAGATAAAAACTGAGAAGCTAAAACCCCATCTACGGCCCTGTGATCACAAGATAATGTTAAATTTACAAAACTTGCTATTTCTATTTTTCCTTTATTAACATAGACATCCTCAAATATTTGGCCCACAGCAAGTATATAAGTCTGTCCTGGTAAAATGATAGCATCAAAGCTTCTAATATTATATGCACCAAGATTTGAAATACTTATAACGCCTCCAGATAAATCTGATGGTGATATTTTGTTTTCTCTCGTAATATTAATTAAATCATTGAGGCCATTATTTAATTTAGATAGATCTTTAGAATTAATATTTTTTAATACTGGCATTTTTAGACCAGTATTTGTATCAACAGCGATACCTATATTAATATCTTTATTAATAAAAAAATCCCCATTATCTTTGTAAGTACAATTAGCATCAGAAAATTGATCAAATGCTAAAGCTATTGATTGCATTAAAATAGCATTAAAAGAATATTTATTTCCTTTTTGTTTTTGAGATTTTCTAAATTTTAAAAGATTATTCATATTTACTTTAGAATTTAAGTAAAAATGGGGAATATTTTGCTTTGAATGGATAGTTGCTTTAGCAATTGCTTGGCGAAGTTTATTGACTTTTGAATTATCGGACACAGTAGTATTATTTAATATATCTTTCTCAATAATTCTATTCAAGGGACCTGTGCCTTGAATTTCATTGATATTAATAGATCTTTCTTTTGCTAAAACCTTGGCAAAAGGTGTAATAAATAATCTATTATCAGCTAAATTATTTACTTCATTTGTAATTTGATTTAAGTCCGATAAGTGAATTCTTCTAGAAGAAGGGGTTATTTTTTCAATATTTATACCTTTTAATTTTGATATTTTTTTGGCTAGTGGAGTTATTAGAATTTTTTTTGAAGAGTTATCGCTTATTACTTCATTTCTCTCGATTTCAGATAAATTTTTTACCTCAACTGAGTTATGATTATTTTCACTTATAAATTTATTAAGTTCACTTTCTTCTACTTTTTGGCTATCAGAAATTATTGCTACTAGATCATTTACTTTTGCAATTGTACCTTCAGGGGTAAGGATTTTTACTATATATCCATCCTCAGGAGATTCATACTCCATTGTCGCCTTATCAGTTTCAACTTCAAATAAAACTTCTCCACTTAAAATAGTGTCTTTTTCTTTTTTTAACCATTTAACTATTTTACCTTCTTCCATAGTAGGTGACAAAGATGGAAGATTAACTTCAAATAACATTAATTTTTATAGGTAACTTTTTTTACTGCACTAAGAATTTCTTCTTTGGTAGGAAGAGCAAGAGCTTCTAGATTTTCAGCATAAGGCATAGGTACATCTTTTCCACTAACTTTTATAATTTCGCTATCAAGATAATCAAAACAATTTGACTGAATTAAATATGACAAGTGAGATCCAAAACTAGTATTTCCCCAACCATCCTCAACAATTACTACTCTATTAGTCTTTTTTACTGATTGATAAATGCATTCTTCATCAAGAGGTTTTATGGATCTTAAATCTATAATATCAGGGCTTAAACCAAGTTTTTGTATTTCAGGTAATACGGATAAAATTCTATGCACACTCATACTAAAACCAATAATTGTTAAATCACTCCCCTCATTAATAACATTTGCTTTACCTAATGGGATTAGAAAATCATTCTCAGATGGAACATTAGCTTTTTCTTTATATAAGAGTTCGTGTTCTAAAAATATTACTGGGTTGGGATTTCTTATAGAACTCTTTAAAAGGCCTTTGGCGTCTCTAGCATTGGAAGGCGCTACTACGATTAAACCTGGGATGTGAGAGTACCAAGATACGAAACATTGGCTATGTTGAGCAGCTACTCTAGCAGCGGCTCCATTTGGACCACGGAAAACAATAGGAACATTAATTTCTCCTCCTGACATATAAAGTGATTTAGCTGCAGAATTAATAATTTGATCGATAGCTTGCATTGAAAAATTAAATGTCATGAATTCACAGATGGGTTTTAATCCAGCCATAGCTGCACCGATTGCTAGTCCAGTAAATCCATGCTCTGAAATTGGCGTATCTAAAACTCTTTTAGATCCAAATTTATCCAGAAGTCCTTGGGTTACTTTATATGCCCCATCGTACTCAGCTACTTCTTCGCCCAATAAGAAAACATCTTCATCTAGTTCCATTTCTTCAGCAATTGCGTTATTAAGAGCTTCTCTCATCGTAATTTCTATTTCGGTCCAATTTTTATCATCAGCTACTTGGTTATTAAATATTGATGACATACTTACGGAAGTAGATTTTATATCATTTGAAATATTTGCATGATTTTTAGTAGATTTTTCTTCCACAATAGAGATCGAACTTGAGTCTTCATCTTCTCCTTCAACTTTTAAAACAGCAATAGGAGAGTTAACGGGAATATTTTCAGTACCCTCTTCAACAATAATTTTTTGAATAATTCCATCATCAGGAGAATCAAGTTCCATGGTAGCTTTATCAGTTTCTATTTCGGCTAAAATATCTCCAGAATTCACTTGTTGGCCTTCTTTAACTAACCATTTAACTAAGTTCCCTTGTTCCATAGTTGGAGAAAGAGCTGGAAGCAAAATGTTCATAGGTAGACCTCAGTAAATAATTCATTTAACTCAGGTAGAGGAGATTCTAATGAGAATTTTTCAACTTCCTTAATTTGTTTTTTTATACTCGCCTCAATATCCGTAATTTCATCTTCTTTTATTTTAAAATCTTTCATTAATTTATTTTTCATAGATATTAATGGATCATTAGATTTCATTTCATTGACTTCATTTTTAGTACGATATGTTGCTGGATCAGACATTGAATGTCCTCTGTATCGATAAGTATCCATTTCTATAACGTAAGGCATTGAATTTTCATAAATGTGGTCTCTTGCTCTTATTGCAGCTTGACTAACTTCAAAGAAATCCATGCCGTTTATCTTCTCCCCTTCGACTCCAAAAACAGTGGCTCTCTCATATAAGTCTTTTCCAGCTGCTGATCTATTAACTGCAGTTCCCATTCCATATCTATTATTTTCGATGATAAACAGGACAGGAAGACTCCATAAAGATGCTAAATTAAAGGCTTCAAAAACTTGGCCATTGCTCATTGCACCATCTCCCACATAGACTCTACTAATTTTTTTTTCATTTCTATATTTATGGGCAAAAGCTAAACCAACACCAATGGGAACTTGTGCCCCAACTATTCCATGTCCACCATAAAATCGATTAGCTTTTGAAAACATATGCATAGAGCCACCTTTACCTTTAGAAATTCCATCTTTTCTTCCAGTAAGTTCAGCCATCACATATTTAGGATCTACTCCCCTTGCTAATATATGCCCATGATCTCTATAAGACGTCACAACAGTGTCCTCTGATTGAATAGAGGATAGTATTCCTGTAACTACTGCTTCTTGCCCAATATACAAGTGACAAAATCCTCCTATTTTTCCTGCGCCATAAAGTTGCCCCGCTTTCTCCTCAAATTTTCGGATGAGGAACATTTTTTCATAAAAACCGAGTAATTCTTTATTTGAAAAGGAATTGCTTATTTTTTTGGCCATAGTTTTAATCTAGTTTAATTATTATTTCTCCATCTTGAGGAGTTGGATTTTTTTGCTTTGATATTTCATCGATATAGTCTTCTTTATTAGAGTAAAAAGAATGTAAATCTATATTTAAGTCTATCATATTTTGATAAAGTTCCGAACTTAGATGATCGTACATTTTACTTTCAAATTTATATATAAGATAGTTACCCACATTAAATTTTCCATAGATAGTATGATAGATCAGATAAATAATGACAAATGCAAAAAAGAAATTAATTAAGTTGTTAGTTTTTAAAAATTTCACTTAATTCACCCGCATAACCTTTGATCTTTGGGTTTTCAGCAATCCTTAATAATTGATTATATTTTGCAACCCTATCAGATCTGGCTAAGGATCCAGTTTTAATTAAAGGACAAGATGAAGCTACTGCTAAATCAGAAATGAATGAGTCTTCTGTCTCACCAGAGCGATGAGACATAATTGAAGCAAATTGATTGGAACTTGCTAAAGAAATAGCTTGAAGAGTTTCTGTAACAGAGCCAATTTGATTAAGCTTGATTAAAATACTATTGGCTTGCTTTTTTTCTATACCAGTTTGAAGTTTTTCCAAATTCGTAACAAATAAATCATCGCCAACAAGTTTTATTCTATTGCCTAACTTTTCAGTAATTTTTGTCCACCCTTCGTAATCTTCTTCATTTAATGCATCTTCAATTGAGAAGATAGGATATTTGTTACAAATATTTTCATATACACTTATCATATCATCTGTCGAATAGGTATTTCCTTCAAAATTATATTTATCATCTGAGAAAAATTCACTAGAAGCTGCATCTAGGGAAATCTTAAAGTGTTTATTAAGTTCATACCCGGCTTTAGTAATTGAATCACAAATGCAATCAAGAACATCAAGATGAGATTTTAAATTAGGAGCAAAACCCCCCTCATCTCCTAAATTTGTGTTTAAAGACTGACTTTTTAAATCTTTTTTAATGTTAGTAATTACTGAATGTGTTGCGCTCAAAGCTTCTTTAAGTGAAGAAAAGCCAATTGGAAGAATCATAAATTCTTGGAAATCAACTTCATTGTCCGCATGCTGGCCACCATTAATAACGTTTAACATTGGTACAGGTATTGATAAATTGGTGTCTCCTTGTGATAAGAAAATAGCACCATAGTTTACATATGACCAAGCTTTATAAAAAGCTAAACTAAGCGAGAGAATTGCATTGGCTCCAAACTTTGATTTGTTTGGTGTGCCATCTAAGCTAATCATAAAATTATCAAATTCTTCATAGCTAAGAAACTCATGTGAAATCAATTGCGGTTTAAGAATTTCATTAACATTGGAAACAGCTTTCAGAACGCCCTTTCCACTCATTCTTTTTTTGTCACCATCTCTAAGTTCGAGTGCCTCAAATTTACCAGTGGATGCTCCAGATGGAACTAAACCTCTAAATGGATAAACTATTCCCTCTATGATCATTTCACATTCAACTGTCGGATTACCTCTACTATCAAAAATTTCTCTTGCTTTAATTTCTTGGATTTTCATTTATTTTGCCGCCTTATTTATTTTATTAATATCATTTAATAGCTTTGGGATTTTATGCAAATAAATCATATTTGGTCCATCGCTCAAAGCATGTTCGGGATTGGGATGAGTTTCGACAAAAAAACCTGCCAACCTTAAAGAGGCAGCAGACTTAGCGAGTGGCAAAACATATTCTCTTGCACCGCCACTTTTTAAACCCATTCCACCAGGTAATTGAACGCTATGGGTAGCATCAAAAATTATTGGATATCCAAACTTCTTCATAAAATAGATACCCTTGAAATCGTTAATTAAATAATTATACCCAAAAGAGTTACCTCTTTCAGTGATTATAATCTTTTTATTATTTTCATTTTCTATCTTTAAAATAATATTCTCTACTTCTTTATGAGATAAAAATTGTCCTTTTTTAACATTTACAATTTTTTTTGTTTGAGCTGCTGCTTTGATGAGATCAGTCTGTCGACAAAGAAAAGCAGGAATTTGAAAAACATCAATTAGTTCTGATAATTGATCTATTTGTGAAGTTTCATGAACATCCGTCGTTAGATGTACATTAAAATCTTTTTTTAAATTTTTTAAAATTTCTATCGATTTATCAAGTGGTATCTTTCTACGAACTGTTTTATAAGAGCTACGATTAGCCTTATCGAAACTGCATTTAAATATTAGATTAAATTTATTTTTTTTAGAATAGTTTATTAAATTTTTTGCAACAAGCCTTACTAATTTTTCACTTTCTAATAAGCAGGGACCAGAAATAAAAGTAAGTTTATCAGTATCATTTTTTATGATTTGATTTTTTAACTTTACAGATTTATTCATTTTTATGATCTAAGCTATTCTTAATAAAAGATAAGAATATTGGATGGGGTTTAAAGGGTTTAGATTTTAATTCTGGATGAAATTGAACACCCAAAAACCATTTATGATTTTTATTTTCTATAATCTCTAGTAATTTTTTATCTTTTGAAAAACCTGAAAATATCAAGCCATTTTTTTCAAGTTGCATACGATACTTTGGATTTACTTCATATCTATGTCTATGACGTTCTTTAATTAATTTACTTTTATATATTTTAGATGCCAAAGAATTAGCCTTAATATGACATGGATAAGAGCCCAATCTCATAGATGCACCTAAATCTGTGTCTTTCGTTCTTTTAATTTTTTTGTTTTGAAAATTCCATTCAGTCATTAAAGAAATTAAAATATTTTTATAATTTCCAAATTCTGAACTTCCTGAATTTTTAATTTTTAGAACATTTTTGGCAAATTCTATAATTGATAACTGCATACCAAGACATATTCCGAGAAAAGGTATTTGATTTTCTCTAGCAAATTTTATTGCTTCAATTTTTCCATTAATACCCCTGTTTCCAAAACCTCCCGGGATTAAAATTCCAGAAGCTGATTTAAGCAATTCTGATACATTTTTAGAATTAATAGTCTCTGAGTCTAACCATTTGATAATAACATTTGCTTTATTATGAACACCAGCATGATAAATAGCCTCGTAAAGTGATTTGTAAGAATCCTTTAAATTAACATATTTTCCAATTATATAAATTTTTATATCTTCTTTTGCTCGAGACTCGAGAATTTCAAAATTAATCCATTTAGTTAAATCTTTTCTCTTTGGTGTTTTGATATGTAATTTTTTTATAACAAGATCATCTAATTTTGATTTAGATAGAAGATTTGGAACCTGATAAATACTTTCAACATCATAAGATGGAATAACTGCATTTGAGGGAACATTGCAAAATAGGCTAATCTTTTGAATTTCATCTTTGCTTATTTTTTTATTACTTCGACAAACTATGACATCTGGCTGTATTCCAGAATTTAATAGTTCTTTTACTGAATGTTGAGTAGGTTTTGTTTTTACCTCACCAGAAGTTTCGATATAGGGAAGTAAAGTAAGATGAATAAGTAAAGTGTCTAAATGATTTTCATTTTTAAATTGTCTAATTGCTTCTAAAAAAGGAAGGCTTTCTATATCACCAACAGTTCCCCCTATTTCACAAATGATAACGTCATCTTTATTAGTAGATTTCTTAATAAATTTTTTTATTTCTTCAGTAACGTGAGGAATAACTTGGACTGTTGATCCTAAATACTCTCCTTTTCTTTCTTTAGACAATATAGATGAATAAATTTTACCCGAAGAAATAGAGTCATTTTTTGAGCAAGTTATATCAGTAAATCTTTCATAATGACCCAAATCTAGATCTGTTTCATAGCCATCATCAGTAACATAAACTTCGCCGTGTTGATAAGGACTCATTGTACCTGGATCAACATTCAAATAAGGATCGAGTTTACGAATTTTGAGTTTTATTCCTCTTGATCGAAGGAGAGATGCTAATGATGCAGTGACTATTCCCTTACCTAGTGATGATACAACACCTCCGGTAACGAAAATTAATTTCACTGATTAGGCACTTCTGGTATTTGTTCCTCTATAGACTCATCAATGATGATCTCTTCAGCAACATCCTCAAGATCATTTGAAACAGAAAATTGTTTTGTAATAACCGCGCCCATGAATAAACACCAAAATAAAAAACCAAAGCCTAGCGCATAAGTAATTTTAGTCATTCCTGAAAAAGAAGATTTATTAGAAGTCATACCGCCAGTTAAAGATGTTTGTGTACCAAGCCCTAAACTTCCACCTTCAGTTTTCTGAAAAAGTATAATTAAAATCAGTATTGCCCCAATAATTGCACTAACAATTAGAAATAAGTTAATCATGTGTATTTTTATTATTTAAAATAATTAATAAACGAAGATTTAGTTGAAGCTGAACCAACTAAAACACCGTTGACAAATTGTAATTTTAAGATTTCCGAAATATTACTTAAATTTACCGAACCACCATATAAAATATTAATTTTTTTGAAAGTATATTTTTCAAGAATTTTGCATAAAAATTTACAAATATCATCAATTTCTGACAATTCTGGTGTTAATCCAGTGCCAATAGACCATAAAGGTTCATAAGCTAAGATAATTTGGTCGTACTTCTTCGATCTTTTAAAAATAGTATTAATTTGACTACGAAGATACTTTTTAGTTTTTTTAGATTTATAAATGTTTAAAGACTCACCGACACAAACTATGGGTATCAATTTATTATCAATAGATGACTCCAACTTCTTACTAACAATTTTATCTGTTTCACCATGATTTGATCTCATTTCTGAATGACCAATTATGGTATATTTAATTTTGTTTTCTATAAAATGTGAAATATCTAATGAACCGGTACTAGCTCCCCTTCCATCTAAATCAAAGGTTTGAGTCGCATATGTATTTTTTTTAAATTTTTTTGATAATGTTAAATGAAAAAAATTATTTGGAGCAGAAATTATTTTAAATTTTTTACTATTTTTAAATCCTG
>CABYWI010000014.1 GCA_902522585.1 uncultured Alphaproteobacteria bacterium | reverse complement strand
TTTCGGTTGGTTCAATTTTGGCTTTATCTATGATGGTTACTGGTTGGGTTTGGGAGGCTTTTGGAGTACCATTGCATTATGCATGCTTAGTCGGAATATTTGTTGGGTCAATAGCCGGTTTAATTAATGGTATGCTAGTTTCGTATTTGCGGCTTCCTGCATTTATAGCTACTTTGGCAATGCTTTCTGCTGCAAGAGGCCTAGCTAATATTTTTACTGATGGTAAACAAATATATGGTTTTCCTGAGTGGTTAACAAACTTATCAGTTGTGAGGCACTTTGGTTTTATCCCCGTTACTATGTTAGTTTTTATTTTCTTAACTATTTTATGTTGGGTTTTACTTAAATATAGGAAAGAAGGAAGGAACCTATATGCAATTGGAGGAAATCCTGAAGTAGCAAGGTTATCTGGCATAAATGTCAAAGGAACCACGGTTGTTGTTTATACTATATCTGGGTTTTTAAGTGGTATAGCCGGCATCTTACTTACAGCAAGACTTAATACTTGCGTACCTCAAGCTGGTTTTACTTATGAGTTAGATGTTATAGCTGCAGTTGTTATAGGGGGCGCAAGTTTAAATGGTGGAGTAGGTGGTATAGCCGGAACAATTGTTGGAGTTTTCATAATCGGCGTTTTAAGAAATGGATTAAATTTACTTGGTTTCTCTCCATTTGTACAAGGTGTTGTTATTGGAGCAGTAATTGTGTTCGCAGTTGCACTTGATACTTTTAAAAAGAAAGAAAGATAAAACTTTCTCATATGAACTTTCAAAAGTTATTTGATTTAGAAGATAAAGTTGTTTTTATAACTGGAGGTGGCAGAGGTATTGGACAAAGTATGGCAAAAGGATTTTCATCACTTGGTGCAAAAATATCAATATGTGATCAAAACAAGGAGGGTATTGAAGAGACAAAATCAATAATTGTGGATGAAAGTTCCTTAAAGACTGATGTGGTTAGTTCTGTTGTAGATGTTCGAAAAAAAAAAGAAATAGAAGAGGCTATAAAATTAACTGAAAGAAATTTAGGTCCAATTGAAATAGCTATCAATTGCGCTGGTATTGCAAATGCAAATCCTGCTGAAGAACTATCTTCTGAACAGTGGCAAACAATGTTCGATATAAATTTAACTGGACTATTTTATTCATGTCAAGAGGAAGCAAAAGTTATGATTAGTCGTAATAAAGGATCAATAATTAATATTGCATCTATGTCAGGATCTATTGTTAATAGAGGCTTAAAACAGGTACATTATAATTCATCAAAAGCTGGTGTAATTCATTTAACAAAAAGTCTGGCTATGGAATGGATTTCTTATGGCATAAGAGTTAATTCAATAAGCCCCGGCTATACGAAAACCCCAATGAATTTAAGACCAGAAATGGTCGATCAAGTCAAAATATTTGAAAGTGAAACACCTATACAAAGAATGGCAAGCCCGGATGAAATTGTTGGGCCTGCCGTATTTCTTGCAACTGACTCATCATCTTTCTGCACAGGTGTGGATTTAATTGTCGATGGCGGATTTGTTTGTTGGTAAATTTATTATATGTCAAGAAATGACCACTTACATTTAGTTACTAAAGTTGCAAATCTATATTATGTAAAAAAAGAAAAACAGGTTGAAATAGCAGATAGATTAGAAATCTCACAATCCACTGTTTCTAGGTTGGCCCAAGAGGCCATCAATAAAAATCTAGTTACTTTTAAACTTAATAGCTCAATATCTGAGTATATAAATTTGGAGGAAGAGTTAAGAGAAAAATTCAATCTAAAAGATATTTCAATTGTTGATCATTCAACTAATGATTTTCAATTAATGAATAACCTAGGTTCTTACACTGCTTTCTATCTCCAAAATACAATTAAGAAAAATGATTTAGTTGGTATTTCATGTTGGAGTCAAGCCTTACTTGCTACAGCAAATCTTATGACAAATCTTGAAAAATCCATTAGCGCAGATGTAGTTCAAATATTAGGAGGGCTTGGAAGTTCAACATTTGAATCCCATGCATATCAGTTAACATATAAGTTTGCTGAAAAGTTCAATGGAAAAGCGCATATGTTGCCTTCACCTGGAATTTTAGATAACAAATCTGGGAGGAACATCTTATTAAAAGACTCTTACATAAAAAAAATTTTTGAACTTTACGAAAAATTAACAATCGCCTTGGTAGGAATAGGTCAAATAAAGCAATCCAAATTATTAACAGAAAGTGGAAATTGTTTTAATCTCAAAGAGCTAGAGGTGCTTAAAAAAAATCAGGTTGTTGGTGATATTAATTTAAGATTTATAAGTGAAGATGGAAGAAATATAAAAACAGACTTGGATAAAAGAATAATGGGTATCGGTTTAAACCAACTTAAAATGATACCAAGACGCATAGGCGTAGCTGGAGGGAAACAAAAACACAAAGCAATAAAAGCTTCAATTATAGGAGATTATATAAATACTTTAATTACCGACTCTCAAACAGCAAATTATTTAATAAATTCAAAACTTAATCTTTAAGTTTAAGAAAAGTTCTCAGTCTTTTGAAAGATGTCTATATAAAGCTTTTTGGGCAATTTTAAGAGCACTCATCGCATCATGATTAGATTGTGCTTTTGCTAAAGCCTCATAATCTAGATCATCAAGAGCCTTGTCTACAGATTTTAAGAAATCAATCGCTATATTTGCTACTTCTACACTATTTTCTCGAAATGGAAATTGATCCAATTGCCAAACTCCCTCCCAATTATTTTTTCTCAAGACATAAAAAAATTCAAATAACTCTATTGGGTGTAAGCTTCCGGCAAGTAAATCATCATCCCAAGATCTAAAGTTATCATTTACGTCCATTCCAAAAAGTCTTCCGTAATCAATTGCTAATTGAGCAGAGTCAGCAGCTGATTCTCCACCATAAATTGCATGACCAAAATCTAATAAGAGCCCAACATTTGGTAGACCAATTTTTTCAATACCAAGTATAGTTCTTGACACTGAGTCATAGCTCATTTTCACTCTAGGTTCACGAGGTTTGTATTCGATAACAAAGTTTAAGTCAGGATTTTCACTCGCTAAATTACCAACACCATCCATTGAATTTTTCCATAGAGACCCATGATCAACCTGAAAAGGGTAGTCCCATCCATCTTGACCTGGCCATAACTTTACATATTTTGCATTAAAAAATCTTACAGCTTCACAAGCTTCTGTAATCAATTCATGTGCTCTTTTTCTAACACCAGCGTCAGGGTTGGTGAATGCACCTTTGCAAAACTCTCTTGTGTATATTTCAGGAGTTATGCCTATTACTTTTAAGCTAGCTTTATCTAAAGCCTCTTTAATTTCCTCATTTGAAAATTTTCCACCAAAGTATGGATAGTTTAGGTCAACGTAAGAAAGGTCATTTACTTCACCTGCCAATTTTATAGCATCCATGACAGTTTTTGGTTCGCCATATCCATCTGTGGCATATCTATCTAAATAAGTTGCAAAATGCCAAATACCTGCTCCAAATTCTTGTTTCTTCATAATTTCATTTTCTATTATTTCGATAGTTTAATCCACCCAGAAATAAATAACAAAAAAATTGTGAAAGTTCACAATATTTTAGAGATTTTTTTAATACACTTAGGCAAAATTAGCACAGTTGCATTTTTTGCATTAAATATGGACAGTTATTTTTTGATATATACTAAATTTTTTAGTATTGTACTGGCGTTATTAACTTAGGAGGAATTTATGAAAAAAATAATTCTTACAATATTGGTATCATTCCTATCTTTATCTGCTTTTGCTGAAAGATATGTAATGGTTACTCACGGTGAGGGTAAAGACCCTTTCTGGCCTGTTGTGCAAAAAGGTGGTGAAGACGCCGCTAGACACATAGGTGCAGATTTTGAATATATCTTCAACCCATCAGGCGATATGGGCGATATGGCTAAATCAATTGCTGCTGCTGCAGCTACTCAGCCAGACGGTATGGTAGTTTCTCTACCTGATCCTGAAGCTTTAGGACAAGCTATTAAAGATGCAGTTGCTGCTGGTATTCCAGTTATAACAATGAACTCAGGTCTTGAGTCTTCAGCTTCTTTAGGTGCATTAATGCACGTTGGTCAGCCTGAATTCTTAGCTGGCCAGTCAGCTGGCGCAAGAGCTAAAGCAGAAGGTGCTACTAAAGCTCTATGTATGATTCAAGAAGCTTACAACACTGCTCTAACTGATAGATGTGGTGGTTATGCTGAAGCTATTCCAACTACTTTAGTTGATAGCTCCAATGACCCAGCTACTATCCCAACAAGAGCAGCTGCTGGTTTACAAGCTAACCCAGATGTTGACGCTGTATTATCTGTTGGACCACACGTTTGTGTTGGTGTTCAACAGGCTATTGACGAGTTAGGTATGTCTGTGCACCACTCTTGCTTTGACTTAAGCCCACCAGTGATGGACTTAATCAACGAGGGTAAAGTTGCTTTCACAATTGATCAGCAACAGCGTTTACAGGGTTATATGCCTATCATCGTGATGCATTTATACAACAATGGCGCTGGTTTATTACCAGGTGCTAACATTCCTTCAGGTCCAGGATTTGTTGATAAGTCAAATGCATCATCAGTGGCTGCTTTAGCAGGTATTGATAGATAGTATTAATCTATAAATCGTTAAAAGTGGGTAGCTTATCTACCCACTTTTTTTTTAAAACCAAACTAACTACTATTTGAACTTAAAATAAAAAATTATTAATTAAAAATTATGTCCGTAACATCTACACCTCAAAGACAAGAATCAGACAGGCATCAAAAGAAAACTTGGCTAACAGCGCTAATTTCTAGACCTGAAATAGGTCCAATCGGTGTGATGCTTTTACTTTTTGGAATGCTTGGGTACTTTTCTATTCCTTCAGGAGAAATGTCCTGGAACCCATTTACTGGAGAGGGTTTTAACGCCTTAGGTATAAGAAACTTTCTTCGAGTCATTTCTCAATTAGGAATAATTGCTATCGGAGCGGGAATGTTAATCATCGCTGGAGAGTTTGACCTATCCATTGGCTCGATGATCGGCTTTGCTGGTGCTTGTATGGCAATGATATTGAGATGGGGTTTCTCTTTTATTATTCCTTATTTCTCATTTGAAGGTGGATTTCATATTGAATTTTATACTTTATTTCACATATCTGACGTCTCTCCTATACTTGCAATTTTCATTACTTTAATTTTCACTCTTTTCTTTGGTTGGATCCAAGGAACTATTGTTGTTAAATCAGGTTTGCCTTCTTTCATCGTCACTTTGGGAGGATTATTCTTTCTTAGAGGATTGACTGAGGTTTCTCTTCGTTCTTTCAACCACCGACCAGATCAAGCTAAAGGAGCAACAACAGTTACTGAAATTCCTGATATTAAAAATATCGTAGATGTTCCTGGTCATGGCGAGATAGTAAGAGAAAAAGCAAAAGCTCTGCCTGAAGCAGATCTAGTATCGATAGCACAATCTTTACCCGCAGATACAGTCGCACAAATTACAGAAAGATTAGAATACACTTATCAAAGAGTTGCAGATGCTAAGACTCAAATCTTAGTTGATAAAGGAACAAAGCCATTACAAGAAGCCCTAGCAAATGCTCAGTCAAGTGGAAATGAATACATGGTCGGTATGATACAAGAAAAAATTGCTAATTTTAAAATTGATCCAGTAGTTCCTAAAACTGTCTCTGATGTTGATATAGCAAGAGTTTACATTGACTCTTTATATTCAGCTCAACCTGTAGCAAACTTCTTTGGTGGAGATATTTTAGAGCCAATGTTTGATTGGCTTTACTTCCCAATTGATTGGAATACAAATAATTTTGGAAATCAATTTGCACCAGGGCTTTATTCCTGTGTGATGATTTGGATAATTATCGCTATCGTTTGTTATATCGTTTTAAGTCGTACTCAAGCGGGTAACTGGATTTATTCGACTGGTGGAAACTTGAGTGCTGCAAAAGCCAATGGTGTACCAACCGACAAAGTCAAAGTCGCTTTATTTATGTTTTCTGCTTTTTGTGCCACGGTTTTTGCTACTTGCCAAGTATTTGAGGTTAATACCGCAGATGCTGCAAAAGGAAATCTAAAAGAATTAGAAGCGATTGCTGCCGCGGTGATCGGAGGAGTTGTGCTGACAGGTGGCTTTGGAACTATATTGGGTATATGTGTAGGAGCCTTTATCTTCGGAATAGCTAAAGAGGCATTCTTCTATATCCCAGGTATTGATGGGTCTTTCTATCGTGTCTTCTTAGGTTTGGTTATTATCGCATCAGCCTTAACTAACGAAAATATTAGAAAACGTATTATAGGTAGCATATAAAAATGTCAGATAACAAAACACCTTTCATTGAAATTACTGATTTAGTAAAAAAGTTTGGTACTTTTACTGCATTAAATGGAGTTTCTCTCAACGTTCTACCAGGAGAAGTTCATGCTTTACTTGGTGATAATGGAGCTGGAAAGTCTACTTTAATTAAAGTTTTATCGGGAGTTCATCAACCTACAGCTGGAATAATCAAAGTTGCTGGTAGTGAAGTTAAGTTTGGATCTCCAAGAGAAGCCACAGCTACAGGTATCGGTACCGTTTACCAAGACTTGGCACTCAATGCATTAACTTCAGTCACAAGAAATTTCTTTTTAGGAAACGAATTAAAAAAAGGCCCAGGTCCTTTAGGTATTTTAGATTTTGATGCAATGAACGAAATAGCTATCGCTGAAATGGGAAAAATTGGAATTAATATTTCTGATCCAACACAGTTAGTAGGTACGATGTCGGGTGGTCAAAGACAAACCTTAGCGATTGCTAGAGCTATTTATTTTGGTGCCAAAGTTCTTATTCTTGATGAACCGACTTCTGCACTTGGTCAAAAACAACAAATGGAAGTTCTAAAAACTATCAAAAAAGTTCAACAATTAGGAAACATAGCCATTATCCTAATTACTCATAATGAAATTCATGCAAGATTAATTGCTGACAGGTTTACTTTCTTAAGTCTTGGAGAGGTAATTGGAGCTGGGCAATCATCAGAACTAGGCGGTGATGATGTAAAACGTCTAATGGCAGGTGGTGCTCAGATCGGCGATTTAGCAAAAGAACTCGAAGCAGTTTAATTTTTAGTAAGAACTAGGATTTCTATCTTTATCAGAGTCATTAAACTCTTGATTAGTTAATTCTTTAAACTTTTTTACATGAGCACCCGCAGCACCAGCTAGTAACCTAACATCATTGGTAATAGTAACTAAGTCAAAACCCCATTCAGAAGCTTGAGCTGCGTACTCTGGAGTACCACAATGAAGACATGCTACTTTTTCATGTTTATGAGCAACCTCTAAAATCTTTTTTTTGGCTTCAATCATCTCAGGCTCTTGTCTATCAAATCCAGGAACAAGTTTTCCTTGATTAAGACCAATGGTTAAATCTGCGGTACCAATATACAAACCATCTAAATTTGGGGTAGAGGCTATTTCTTCCAAATTATCAAATGCCTCTTGGGTTTCTATCATTGCTAAGCAAAAAGTACTTTCATTTGCCTCATAAAAATAATTTGAACTAACCGTAAAATTTGCTCGAGTTGGTCCAAAGCTCCTTATTCCGATTGGAGGATATTTACAATCTTGAACTAATTGCTCTGATTGAGCTCGGTTATTGATCATTGGGCATATTACCCCTAAAGCGCCCGCATCCATCACTTTTGATATTACAGAATGGTCTAGTCCAGAAACTCTACATATTGGAGTAACACCACTACTTCTTATGCTTTGAAGCATGGCCAAAACGTCATTAAAGGCAATCATGCCATGTTGATGGTCAATTGTGAGAGCATCATAACCCTGTTCCGACATAATTTCTGCTGTAAAGGGATTAGCAATAGAAAGAAAACTATTCAAAACAGTTTCTTTTTTTGACCATTTTGTTTTTACGTTATTACTGATCATGGTTGGTTAAATTACAATATATCATAATAATAATAATTCGTAATAAATAATCTATTTATGCGAATAATTAATTAATAGTTTCCATTTTTCCACTAGCAATAGATTTGATTGCAGTCTCGGCTAGTACAAGTGCTTTTCGTCCATCTTCAAAATCAACTGTAGGGGAAGTTTTATTAACAATAGCCTCGACAAAAGCTGTAATTTCATTCATGTATGCTTCTTGGTATCTTTCAATGAAGAAATTTAAGTAGGGTTCTTTTTTTTCAACAAATTCTGTGGAGTATTTTTTTACTTCATGCGCTTTACGATTGTCACTGATCACCATTCCTTTGGATCCAAAGAGTTCCACTCTTTGATCATATCCATACGTAGCTGAGCGTGAATTAATAATGTTACATTGTTTGCCAGAAGCTGTTTCCATAATTACCATCAATGTATCGCTATCATTTAATTCAGTTTTGATCTTTGGCTCAATAAGAGCATTTGAAATTGCAAATAATCGAGTTGGCTCTTCACCTAACATAAATCTGGCCAAATCAAAATCATGAATAGTCATATCTCGGAATTGTCCACCGGCTACTTTCAAGTATTCCCAACTGGGAATTCCTGGATCACGGGAAGTAATAATACATTGATGAAGATCTCCAATTTCTCCATTTAATAAAGAATTTTTTGCAGCCAAATGCCCAGGATCAAAACGTCTATTGAAACCTAATTGAATAGGTACAGAATTATTTTTTAATCTTTCCGCACACTCATTTACTTTATTAATATTAAGATCAACTGGCTTTTCACATAAGACAGGTTTATTAGCAGCGACTGATTTTTCAATAAATTCAATATGAGTATCTGTAGGGGAGGCAATCAGAATAGCATCAATATTAGCATTAGAGAAAATTTCACTATCATCTGTTACAGCGAATACTCCTAATTCTGAGGCAACTTTGTTGGCGAATTCCTCATTAATATCATAGACACAGGCAAGTGAAGTCATTTCATGCAGGGCAACATTTCGAGCATGCATTTGGCCAATCCTGCCACAACCAAGTACTGCGATATTAATTTTTTTCATAGAGAAATTTTATAAACTACTTATTTGTTAAAAAAATAAAAAAGTTTTCACAAAATTATTTTTTTAAGTATGATTTCTTCTTCAAAAGGATTTTAACATGAAAGCTAAACTTGGGATTGCCCCTATCGCATGGTCTAACGACGATTTACCTGAGCTAGGAGGAGAGACAACACTTGAGACGTGTTTAAGTGAATCAAAAATTGCTGGATTTTCTGGAGTTGAGACAGGAGGAAAATTCCCAAAAACTTCAAGTGAACTTGGACCTATTTTAAAAAAACATGAACTCTATCTAGCTTCTGGATGGTATTCGGGGACTATCTTAGACAATGATCTTGAAAAAGAAAAAGACCAAGCGCTTGAGCAATTGACTTTATTTAGAAATTTAAATGCACCTTGTTTGGTTTACGGAGAGACAGCTGGAACTATTCAAAATGTTCGCCATGCTCCGCTTAATACTAAAAGAAAAATTCATACAGAAGATTTTAAGGAATATGGAAAAAAGTTAACGGCCTTTGCAGAATACTGTTCTGATTTTGGAATGCCAATTTCATTTCATCACCATATGGGCACAGCAATTGAAACTGAAGAAGAACTAGATCTTTTAATGAATCATACCGGAGAGGCTGTTTATCTACTTTTTGATACCGGTCATATGACTTTTGCTGGTGGTAACTCAATTAATGTAATTAATAAGTATGCAAAAAGAATGAACCATTTTCATGCAAAAGATATTCGCTCAAATGTGGTCAATAATTTAGATCGATCTAAAGAAAGTTTTTTAGATTCAGTTCTAAAAGGCGCATTCACCGTTCCTGGTGATGGTAGTATTGATTTCAAAGAAGTCGTCAAAACTTTAGCTGAAAATGAATACGAGGGATGGTTTATAGTGGAAGCTGAGCAAGATCCAGCTAAAGCTAATCCTTTGGAGTACGCTAAAATTGGAAATAAAGAACTAGTCGAATGTTTAAACATGCATGGATATGAAATAGAGGGATATCAAGAATGAATAGAGTAGATGGAAAAATAGCAGTTGTGACTGGTGGAACACAAGGCCTAGGAAAAGCAATCGCTATGAATTTGGCTAAGATGGGAGCCCAAGGAATTGTTACTCTTGGAAGAAATGAGAAGAGAGGTGAAGAAGTTGCGAAGTCAATTAATCAAGAAACAAGCTGTGAAACTTATTTTTTTAAAACTGAATTATCAGATGTCAATAATTGCAGGAAAGCAATTGCTTTTACTTTAGAAAAATTTTCTCAGATTGATATTTTAGTTAATGCCGCAGGCTTAACTGATCGAGGTAACATTGTAGAAACCTCTGAAGAACTTTTTGACAAGATGATAGGAACTAATGTTAAAGGTCCTTTTTTCCTCATTCAAGATACGGTTAAAGATATGATCAAAAAAGAAATTAAGGGTTCTATTATTAATATCGGCTCTCAAGCAGCTATTACAGGACAACCCTTTCTTGCATCGTATAGCTTATCAAAAGGTGCTCTTGCTACTCTGACTAAGAATACTGCCTTCGCTCTTTTAAACAACAATATTAGAGTCAATCAACTAAACATTGGTTGGATGGCGTCTGATGGTGAACATAAGATACAAACCAAGTTTCATGGAGCTCCAGAAAACTGGTTAGAACAAGCTGAAAAGGAACAACCTTTTAAAAGATTAATAAAGACTGATGAAGTTGCTAAAGCAGTAACTTTTTTAGCTTCAGATGACTCGGGTATGATGACAGGTTCTGTTATTGATTTTGATCAATCCGTAGTAGGAGGCTATCCTTTTTCTCCTCCAAAACCCTCAGGAAAAGTGACGCTATAAGCATTAACTAAATTTCTTAGTTAGATAAATTATGTTATAAAGAGCAATGGATATTAAAAGTTTCAATCTTTTTAAAGATAAATGCTTTATAAATGGAGAGTGGATAAAAGCTATCTCAGGTGAAGAAATCTCAGTAAATAATCCTGCTACTCTTAAAGAAATTGGTACAGTTCCTAAATGTGGAAAGGATGAAACCAAACAAGCAATAGAAGCAGCAAATGCATCTTGGCCCGAGTGGCGATCTAAATCAGCAAAAGAGAGATCAACAATTATGAAAAAATGGTTTGATCTAATAATGAGCAATAAGGAAGAATTAGCTCAAATGATGACAATTGAGCAAGGAAAACCTCTTAATGAAGCACGAGGAGAAATTGTTTATGGAGCATCTTTTATCGAATGGTTTGCTGAGGAAGCTAAACGAATTTATGGAGATACAATTCCAGACCCATTGATTGATAGAAGAATACTTGTTCTAAAACAACCAGTTGGTGTTGTTGCATCTATAACTCCATGGAATTTTCCTAACGCTATGATCACAAGGAAATGTGCACCTGCTCTAGCAGTTGGTTGTCCAGTAGTAATTAAACCGGCTAGTCAAACCCCTTACTCTGCTTTAGCTCTCGCTATGTTAGCAGAGCAGGCTGGATTTCCCAAAGGCACTTTAAATGTAATCACTGGTAAGGCCTCTGAAATTGGTGAAGAGCTAGCAACTAATCCAACTGTAAGAAAACTCTCATTCACAGGTTCTACAGAAATAGGTAAGGTTTTAATGGCAAAATGTGCTGGCACAGTAAAAAAAGTTTCTATGGAACTAGGAGGACATGCGCCTTTTATTGTTTTTGATGACGCTAATATTGATGACGCAGTTATAGGGGCAATACAAAGTAAGTTCAGAAATACAGGACAAACATGCGTTTGTGCAAACCGTATATATGCTCAATCCGGAATTTATGAAGAGTTTTGCCAAAAATTTGTTAAAGCCGCTTCTGAATTAAAAGTGGGAGATGGTTTGCACGAAGAAACTACATCTGGCCCAATGATAGATGAACAATCTCTTGAAAAAGTAGAAGAGCACGTACAGGATGCAGTCCAATTAGGAGCAAAAGTTGCAATAGGCGGATCAAAACATTCTTTGGGTTTAAATTTTTTTCAACCTACTATACTTACTGATGTCACCCCTGAAGCGAAAATTACAAGTGAAGAAACGTTTGGACCGGTAGCACCAGTTTACAAATTTAAAGATGAGAATGAAGTTATTGAATTAGCCAACAACTCACCATATGGCTTAGCCTCATATTTTTACTCCAGAGATATTGGAAGAATTTGGAGAGTATCTGAAGCACTTGAGTATGGAATGGTTGGCGTAAATACAGGTTTAACCTCAAAAGCAGAAGCGCCATTTGGGGGAATCAAAGAGTCAGGTTTAGGTAGAGAAGGTTCTAAATATGGCGTTGATGATTTTCTTGAGGTTAAGTATGTAAATATGTGTGGCTTAGATAAATAAATAATTTCCCGTTGATGAATAAAATATTCAAAGTTGGACTGATTGGCTGTGGCCACATATCAGAAACCTATTTTCGTGGACATGATTATTTTAATAACTTTCAAATCATTAAGTGTGCAGATATTAATCAAGAAAATGCAAATAAATGTGCTAATACTTATGATATCCAAGCTTGTTCAGTTGAAGAACTTTTAAAAGATGATGAAGTTGAAATCATTCTTAATTTAACAATTCCAAGAGCTCATTATGAGGTAGCTAAAAAGTCTTTAGAACATGGAAAGCATGTCTACAGTGAGAAACCTATGGCTGTCAATTTTATCGAGGGTGAGGAACTTTTAAAGCTATCTAAATCTAAAGGTCTCTATATAGGTAATGCACCAGATACTTTTCTTGGTGGTGGAATTCAGAAATCGATAGAATTAATTAATCAAAACAAAATAGGTAATGTGCGATTGGGAAGTGCTATTTTTGCCTATCCGGGCGTTCAGTCTTATCATCCTAACCCAGAACCATGGTTTGCCAATAATGAAGGCGGGCCTGTCATGGATATGGGTCCATATTATCTTACTGCCCTTGTTAATCTACTTGGCCCGGCTAAAAGTGTTCACGGAATTTCAACAAAAGTTTTTGAAAAAAGAGTAATTGGAATTGGCCCAAAAAAAGACCAAGAGTTTAATGTTGAGTGCCCTACAAGCTATTTAGTAAATTTAGAGTTTCTTAATAAGACCTTTATTCAAATTACTTTATCATTTGATGTAGTTGCACATCAAAGAAATCATATAGAACTTTATGGAGATAAAGGATCAATGATCGTACCTGATCCTAATATGTTTGGTGGTTCTGTTTTTACTTGTGTAGATGATTATGGTACCTGGGAGGAACACAAAACTGATGAGTCACCTCTTGGCAAAATCAATATTACCTCTCAAAGCGAAAGAGCAAATGAATCTGCAACGAATGCAAACTACCGAGGTGTGGGACTTTCAGAAATGGCTTATTGTATTGAAAATGGCCTAAAACATCGATGTAGCGGAGAGCTATCCCTTCATATTTTAGATATAATTAAATCAACTATGAAAGCTGCAGATACGCAGACACCCCAAGAAATTAAAACAACATGCACAAAAGCAAATTTCTTTACTCTAGAAGAAATTCAAAAAATACTTAAATAAAATATTGTGTTGAAATTTGATTCATCAAAAAAAGTATTAGTGATAGGTAGAGCTGGGATGGATATATATCCTGAACCTCCTGGAACAAAAATAGATGATGTTCAAAATTTTTCGACACATCTTGGTGGTTCAGCTGCCAATACTTGTGCGGCACTATCTAAATTAAATATAGCTTCTGATTTAGTTACATGTGTTTCTAACGATGCTATTGGTAATTATATTTTTAAAAAACTTGATGATTTTAATATTGGAAATAAATTTTGTAGGATGATTGATAAAAAATTTCAAACACAGATAGCTATGGTGGAAACTATCTTAGAGAATAATCAATCTATTCTTTATAGAAACAACTCTTGCGATCTACAATTAGATCTTAGTGACATAGAAAGAATTAATTTTCAAGAATATTCATCAGTATTTTTATCTGGAGTAGCTTTATCTTCTAATCCTTCAAGAGATGCAGTATTTTCAGCTGTCGAAAAAGCCTCAGCTTTGCAGATTCCTTTGATTATTGATTTGGATTATCGACCTTATAATTGGGAGTCTGATGAAAAAAAATCTGAAGTTTATAAAAAAATAATGAACGAGATGGATATTATTATTGGAAACGACTTAGAGTTTAATATTGCTGATAATTCCTGCGATGGTTTAGAACTAGCTCAAACTTTAATACAAAAAAAACCCTCTATTATTATTTATAAAATGGGAGAAAAGGGATCAAAAGTTTATACAAAAGACGGCGAACAAGAATTTGGCATATATAGCGTCCAAGCAATCAAACCTACCGGAGCCGGAGATGCTTTTAATGGGGGATTTGTAAGCTCAATGTATCAAGGATTTTCATTAGAGGACTCTGTCAAACGAGGTTCTGCTAATGCTGCCATTGTAGTTACTAAAGTAGGATGTTCATCTGCCATGCCTAATTTAGAAGAATTAAATCAATTTATAAAAAACAAGGAGGAAATGTAGATGCACATACCGTATTCAGATAATAAAAATCAAGCTTTATTTGAAGAAAAAAATAAGACAGTACCTTTAGTTTATTTCAATATTGTTAGGTTAAACAAGGGCGAAAGCTATAGTTATCAACTTCCAAAACATGAGAGCAGTGTTGTGCCCGCTACTGGAATGATTGAAGTTTCTGTAGATGGTAAAATCCTAGGTCAAATTGGAACGAGAAAATCTGATGTATGGGATGGGGAACCAGAGGGGAGTTATATACCTACCAACGCAGAGTGTATTATTAAATGTCTTTCTGACAATACAGAGTGTTTTATTGCAGGAGGTATTTATGAAAAAAAACTTGACCCATTTTTAGTTCAAAAAAATGAAATTGATGTTGTTCAGTATGGTTCTGATGATACTAAAACTCATAGAAAAATTAAACATATCCTCGGTGCCAAGCAGCACAAACAGGTAGGCAGACTGCTTGTTAACGAATTATACACCGTAGGTGCTGGAGGATGGTCTGGGTTCCCACCTCATAAACATGATACAGATAATCTACCAGATGAGACTCGTCATGATGAAGTTTATAATTATCGTTTTAAGCCTGGTCATGGTTTTGGCGTTCAAGTAATGCAATATGAAGATGACAAAGAAGGTTTCGGTTATCAATTATTTGATGGTTCAACTATCGCAATTAATAAAGGCTATCATCCGTGTGTTGTTGCTCCCGGATATGAAATGTATTATTTTACGATTTTAGTAGGTTTAAGTCAGCGATCTTTAGTTCAATATTTTCAAAAAACTCATGCTTATCAAATTGAAACAATACCAGGAATTAAGGATATGATTGCTAAATATAAATAAATGACTGTAGCCACTCTCTCAGAAGTTTTAAGTAAAGCAAAAGAAAACAATTATGCAGTTGCCGGTTTGGTTGTTTTAGGCTGGGAAGATGCACGATGTTATGCAGAGACGGCTGAAGAGTTAGGGCTTCCAGTAATCTTACAAGCAGGTCCGGGGTGCAGAGCTAATACGCCTGTGCCTATTCTAGGCAAAATGTTTCGATATTTAGCGGAACAGTCTTCACAGCCAATAGTCTGTCATTTAGATCATGGCTATAGCAAAAGAGAATGCATAGAAGGAATGGAAAGTGGTTTTACCTCAGTGATGTTTGATGGCTCCAAGCTTTCACTAAGTGAGAATATTGAAAAAACACATGAAATCGCAGAATTAGCTCATAAAAATAATATTTCGGTCGAGGGAGAGATCGGGTTTGTTGGATATAATGAAGGTGCTGCTTCACATAGTACAAATCCTATTGAAGCAAAAGAATTTGCTGATAAATCGAATTGTGATGCCATGGCTATTAGTGCGGGCAATGTCCATCTTCAAACTAATACTTCCTCTTCTATTGATATTGACGTTATCGAAAAAATTGAGTCATTAACTTCTATTCCTTTAGTTCTTCATGGGAGTAGCGGAATTGATCATAATCTCAGAAGAAAATTAGCCTCTTCAACAAATGTGTGTAAATTTAATATAGGAACAGAGCTAAGAAAAACTTTTGGTGATAATTTAAGAGAAAAGATGGATCAAAAACCAAATATTTATGATCGCATTCAATTAATTAACCTTCCATTACAAGAATTAAAGTCAGTAACGAAAACTGTAATCGAAAATATTACTAAATTTTAAATCTTTTGATTAAATCTCATACTTTAGAAAACGAATTTCTTAAAATAAAAACTATAAATATTGGCGCTAGTCTCTATGAAGTTATAGATAAAAGAAAAAAGATAAATTTAATTTTAAACCTAGGTAATTATAAAAACTATTTAAAAAATAAACCTTATCTTGGGGCTACTTGTGGAAGATTTGCAAATCGAATTAAAAATGCAAAGTTTAAAATTGATAAAAAAACATATCGTCTCTCTAGGAATGAAGGCCAAAATATTCTACATGGTGGATATAAAGGTTTTGACTCAAAGATATGGGATATCAAAACTCAATCCGCAAATAGCATTACCTATGAATATTTATCTCCTCACTTAGAGGAAGGTTTTCCAGGAAATATAAAAGTTCTGTGTAAATATCAAATTAATAAAAATTCCTTCAAAATTATTTTTTCAGCAGAAACTGATCAGAAATCTCATGTCAATTTAGTGAATCATGCATATTGGAATTTGAATAAATCAAAAACTAATATTTTAGATCATTTTCTCTTGATAAATGCTAATTCATATTTGAAGAATGACTCCTCAAACATCCCTACCGGAGAATACAAAAAAGTTGATAAAACACCATATGATTTGAGACAATTTCGACATATCGGTCATCAAATTGAATTAAATAAAAGGGCTTTTGACGAAAACTTTGTTTTAAATAAAAGGCAAAAATATGCTGCCTGTTTATGGTCTCCACATAGCAACATTTTATTATCAGTCAAAACTAATCAACTTGGTATTCAGTTTTATTCTGGTCAACATCTCAGACTTAAGTCTTCTAATAAAACGCTAACTCCTTTTCAGGGTCTATGTTTAGAAACCCAAGCTTTTCCAAATAGTCCAAATAATAAAAAGTTTCCTTCTACTTTAATCACTCCGGAAAAAAAATATTTTCATGAAGTCAATTTTTTGGTGACCCACCAAAAAATAATCTAGTCTGTTTTTTCTATAAGTTTTAAATTGAGATTATCGTACACTAACTGAGGTATATTGTAAGCAACAGTATCTAAAAGAGCCATAGTGCTAACTTGTAATTGACTTCCACTTAACTCTAAGTTAATAAATTTTGAAATTTCTAATTCTTCATTCAAATAATTCCAATCAAAAGTAACATGAATACCTTTCTCAGGAATATCGTACAATGATACATATAAAACTGTACCATTATTAAATGTATAACGAACTTCTAGGTCTGCAATAGAAGGTAATTCTTCTGTACTTAAGTAACCATTATGTTGTAAGTCGGTAAGAGAGGTAAATACATCAGGAAGTCTATTCTCACTAATTTCTTTATATCCTGTAGGGAGGTTTTGATGAGAAATTAAATCATCTTGCTTAGATAAACTAATTAACTGATTACTATAAATTTGAACAGATTTAATAGCTTCTTCACCAATGTTTATTAAATCATTGGGTATCCAGTAAAAATTAGAAACATCGGTAGTTAAATTAGCTGAAATTAAATAGGACTGGTTCGAGGATGACTCTTTGATATAAGTTCCTGGGATTTTATAATTAAAATCTCCAATATCGAGAGAATAGAGAATTTCATTTGATTTAGATTTAAGTATTAAAGTCTGGATGCTCTCTTTATCCAGCCCAAGTTTAAAAAAAAGTTCTGGTTTATTTGTTTTTGTGCCGATAACTTTTGCCTCTTTTATTTGGACAAAAAATCTACTCAAGAGTTCTGTATTTGCGGGCAAGTTCATTGCCGTAGTAACTAGCCATTGATCATTAATATCTTTAATAATCGTTGATTCTTCTGAGTTTTTAAATTCTATTGAATTTATTTGGGAGAGGATGTCATCGAAATTAGGCATCAAAGCCTCTTGTTCAACATTCGAATTATTTGATTTTCCATCGAAATACAGCCCAAAAGCTATGACAAGAAAACCAGCTGTAAGGGCTAATAAAATTTTAATGTTTTTGACTAGTATCATCGACTCTTTCTCTTTCGGATGCCTAATTGATATGGCACAAAAAACATCAAAATAATTAGAAGAATTGGTATTAAGAACGTATTTAAAACATTGATCTTATTTGATAGGGCATCAATATCTTTATTAAGATTTCTTCTCACTTCTCTTAGTTCTTTTCGAGTTCTTTCCACTTCAAATTGAAATGCAGCCAATTCCTCCATTTGACTTTCTGATAACTGAACATTTTCATTTACTCGACCACCTGATAGATTTTTAATTTCTTGCAAGGTTAAATCGAGTTTTTGTTGAAGCTCTTGCTCTTGACCAAGGTATTGTTTTTCAGCTTCAGCTTGAAGTTTTTGTACAACTGTAAATGGTCTGAAAGGTGTTTCCTTATTTCTAAGATCAATGAAATCATCAAAACCTGTCATCACATCCATAATATTTGATACAAGAGTTCCATTATCCGATGACTCTTCTACCACTGTGGAATTTAAGAATTTTTGCACTCTAGCCCAATACGGACTTCTAATAAAATCAGCATCTGAAAAAATAATCACATTTAAATTATCTTGAGACTGACTAATGTGGTTCGAGTATTTATTTTCAAAATTCTCAAAGTTACTTAAAGCCGTACCTCCAACTTTAACAGCAAAATCATAAATGATACCCGTAGGATTAAAATTGTTAATGACTTCGATCGGATCTTGGACTTCTGGGATTGATAAATCCATTGTTAACTCACTGGATGAGAGAATACTGGTGTAAGTGGTCTCGCTTTCATCCTCCAATTTAATTAAACCACCAGGTGAAATAAGCCTAACCAAAGACAACCCATTGCTGATATCCTCTTGTTGATTGATGTAATCTGTTCTCACCTCGGGCCAATTAAGCTTTAATAGTGTTTGAAGAGAGGTGTTGTCAGAGATATTTTGTTGAGTCTGAAGTCTTGTAGCTTGAGTTCCGTCTAAAATTACTCGATCGATATAGTTGATATTTAATGTTTTTAGAACGTTATCTAAGGTTGAAGATTTATCAGTATAATCATCTTTTTCAAAGTATGGGTCAACAAAGATGAGAGTTTTGCCACCACGCAGAATAAATTGTTCAATTGCATACTCCGTAATTTCTGAAATTTCTGCTGGGTGATAAACAACTAATAAGTCTATATTTTCAAAAATTTCCGCTGTTGGACTTAAATATTCAATTTCGTAATAGTTTCCTAACTGTTCAAATATTATGTACTCCCCTTGTAACGGGATATTAGGATTAGGTGATTGTGTTTCTACTTGAGTGAGAATGCCAATTTTTGGTTTTTCTACTCGATTTAACTTATAAACAATATCTGTTAGTTGTTTTTCTAAACTACCTGCTTTTGATGGATCAAAAAAAGGAATAATTTCTGTATCATCAGTTGTGTTAGTAGCAATAAGGCCAAAATAAATATTAGACCCTTCTTGGTCTACGGGAAAGCCTTGCACACCATAGCGTTCGACATAATCTTCTTCATCAGAATAAGGCTCAGGCTCTATAATTTGAAATTCAATTTTACCTTTTGCAAGTCCAACATACCTACTAATAAGTCCTTCTATTTGATTTGCGTAATTTTGAATAATGGGAATATTTTTAGAAAGACTTCTACTATAAATAAATTCTATCTTTAAGGGCTCTTCAATATTAGCCAAAACATTTTTTGTACCTTTAGATAAAGTAAAAGTTTTTGTTGAGGTAAAATCAATCCCAATATTAAAATTAATTTTATTGATAATGAAATTAAAAGATAAGAATATTAAAATTGTACATACTACAGAGATTAAGAAATATTTTTTAATTATAAAATTATTCATTATTCCCTATTCATAAATTTAATAAGAGTTAAATAATTCCATAGGGCCATAAAAGAAATAAAGAACATTAGTCCTTTAAATGAAAAGAACCCAGTTTGAATAGATGAAAAATGAGTTAGAAAACTAAAACTTGAGATTAACTCAACTAACTCTAGGGGGAAAACTTGAGATATAAAATTAATCATTAAAGGAAAACCACTGATAGTAAAAATAAAGGAAACCATAATAGAAAGAATGAAAGAAATGATTTGATTATTAGTTAGAGAAGAGAAAAAGACACCCAAAGATACATACGAACCTGCCATTACAATAATTCCTAAATATTGGCCAAAAATAACGAGATTATCTGGATCTCCTAAGTAATTAACTGTAATCCAAATAGGAAAAGTTAGAATAATTGAAAAAATTACAAAAAGCCAAGTAGCAATAAACTTACTTAAAACAATTTTCCATAAAGCAACTGGTAAAGTCATTAACAGTTCAATAGTCCCTAGACGTTTTTCTTCTGACCAGCTTTTCATGGTAACTGCTGGTATAAAAAAAATAAAAACCCATGGTATAAAACTAAAAAAAGTAGTTAGATCAGCAACACCAGAATTAAAAAAACTTCCAAAATAAAAAGTCAGAGACATGGAAGTCATAATAAAAATAGCTGTAAAGATATAAGCCACTGGAGTAATAAAAAATAATTTGAGTTCTCTTTTTATTAAGGAAAGCATTAGCTGATTATCTTTCTAAATTTATCATCAAGAGACTTACCAATTTTCTTTTTTAATTTATTTGGAGTTCCTTCAAATTTTTTTTCACCCTGATTAATAATCAAGCATTTATTGCATACTTCAGGAACCTCATCAAGAATATGAGTAGAAATAATAATTGCTTTTGTTTTTGATAATTTTTTAATTAGCTTTCTTACCTCAAATTTTTGAAGAGGATCTAATCCATCTGTTGGTTCATCTAAAATTAAAAGTTTTGGATTATGGACGAGTGATTGTGCTATTCCTACTCTTCTTTTGAAACCTTTTGAAAGAGTCTCAATTGGAACATCTTTTACATCTTCAAGTTGTAAATCTTTAATTACTTTTTGGATTTGTTTTTTAGCGTTTTTGACTTCTCGAACACTACAAACATAATCAAGATAAAGGGCAGGTGAGAAATCTAAATATAAAGGAACACCCTCTGGTAAATATCCAATTTTAGATTTGGCAGCAATTGGATCTTCATCGATGTCTTTATTATCAATGAATACTCTTCCTCCATCTGATTTAAGGTAACCAGTAATTACCCTCATAGAGGTAGTTTTGCCCGCACCATTTGGACCTAAAAAACCCATAACATCTCCCACCTTTACTTCAAATGAAAGATTATTTATGACTTGGAAATCACCAAATTTTTTACTTATTTCCTCAACTCTTAACATTTCAATATATTTAGTTTATGGAAATATTTTTTCAATAATTTATATAAATAACATTAGTCAAATGGACCTAATTTGAAATTTTATTATCATTGTTTTAGTAAATTCACATATCTATAATCAATTTTCAAAATGTCTGATTATTTTCAATCAATTGCAAAAATAGAGTTTGAGGGAAAAGATAGCCAAAATCCACTTGCTTTTAAGTATTACAATCCTAAGCAAAAGGTATTGGGAAAAACTATCGAAGATCATCTGAGAATGGCAGTATGCTATTGGCATACTTTTAATTGGCCTGGTAATGACCCCTTTGGAGGTCAAACATTTCTCAGACCTTGGATGGACAAGCAAGATGCAATTTATCAAGCTACTGATAAAATGGAAAACGCTTTTTCTTTTTTTAATAAACTGGATATCCCTTATTTTTGTTTTCATGATGTCGATATTGCCCCTGAGGGTACTAATTTTGCTGAGACTGAATTGATGCAAAAAAAAATAGTAGATTTAATTCAAAAAAAACTTGAAACATCCAAAGTAAAGTTACTTTGGGGGACAGCTAATTTATTTAGTCATCGAAGATATATGGCCGGTGCCGCTACAAACCCTAACCCAGAAATTTTTCAATATGCTGCGGCTCAAGTAAAAATGTGTATCGAGAACACTCATCACTTAGGTGGCCAAAATTATGTTCTATGGGGAGGTCGCGAAGGATATGAAACAATTTTAAATACCAACATGAAACAGGAGTTCGATCAATTAGGCCGTTTTTTAAGCTTAGTAGCAGAACACAAACATAAAATAGGATTTAAAGGCAATCTTCTAATTGAACCTAAGCCTCACGAACCAACTAAACACCAATACGACTTTGACTCTGCTAACGTTTTTGCTTTTCTTCAAAAATATGGATTAGAAAAAGAATTTAAACTTAATATCGAAGTCAATCATGCCATTTTAGCAAAACATTCTTTTGAGCATGAGATCGCATATTCCCTTGCTAATGACATTTTTGGTAGTATTGATATTAACAGAGGTGATTATTTAGTAGGTTGGGATACTGATCAGTTTCCAAACAATACTGAGGAGCTTTTGTTACCTTTTTATTATCTTTTCAAAAATCAGGGTTTAGGAAGTGGTGGTTTAAATATGGATGCTAAAATAAGTCGTCAATCCATAGATCCAGAGGATTTATTTTATGCGCATATAGGTGCGATGGATACTTGTGCAAGGACACTTCTTGCGGTAGAGAGAATGATTAATGATGGTTCTTATGAGGATTTTTTGCAAAAAAGATATGAAAATTGGACTCATAATAAAGAATTAATGAACTCTGCTTCTTTGGAAGGTATTTATGAAAAAGTTAAATCAGAGGATGTAAATCCTCAACCACAGTCTGGTAGACAAGAGTACCTTGAAAATCTTCTAAATTCTTACATCGAATAGCTAATGCCTGTTAAAAAATTTTTATTTGATTTAGGAAATGTTTTCTTTGATTGGAATCCAGAGAAAATACTAAAACCAATTTTTAATGATGACAAGAGAATGAATTTTTTTATCAATAACATTTCTTTCCCTTTATTAGATACTCGATGTGATGCTGGTATAACTATTAAAGTTGCCGTTAATGATGCAATTAAAAAATTTCCTGAATTTGAAAAAGAAATTAAACTTTATTACCCTAATCACGGAAATATGGTTGGCGGCTTCTTTCAAAAAACAGTAGATGTTTTTTATAAAATCAAAGAACTTAACTATCCTTGTTTTGTTTTATCTAATTGGTCTGCTGAGACGTATGAAGGAATGGAAGAAACATACCCATTCTTAAAAGATTTTGATGGCAAAATAATTTCAGGAAGAGATTTTTTGATTAAGCCTGATGCAGCAATTTATGAATTAGCTATTAGTCGTTTTGATTTGATACCACAAGAGACCTTATTTATTGATGATCGACTTGATAATATTGAAGCAGCACAAAAATTAAATTTTCAAACTATTCATTTAACAAACCCATCATTAATCCAAGATTTAGTTGATCCTTACATTCGTTAGTGTTTAAATTAGATAATAAGCTTGGGCTAGGTTTGGCAGCATTAGGTAGACCAGGCTATATCAACCTTGGTCATCACCAAAGTATTGGCGAAGATAAATCGAAAGATACTATGAGAAATCAATGCCATAGAGTCCTTGATCATGCTTATAATAAAGGTGTTCGATATTTTGATGTTGCTCGAGTTTACGGCGAGTCAGAGAAATTTCTATCATCTTGGATCAGAAAGCAAAATCAATTTGCTGGTTTTGTTGGCTCAAAATGGGGATATGAATATTTAGCAGAATGGAATATCGAAACCGACCACCATGAACGAAAAGATCACTCTCATTCTTCTTTAAAAGAACAGTGGGTAGAAACAAGAATGAACCTTGGAAAAAGCATTGATCTTTATCAAATTCACTCGGTAACCCCCGATAGTAACGCCTTAAAAGATAAAGATGTTATTCAAGAACTTTGCTCCATAAAAAAAGGCGGGGTGGATATAGGTATTTCTACTAGTGGTCCTCAACAAAAAGAGACAATTATAGAATTATTAGAGGTTAATAAGTCTGAAAAATTATTTACGTTTATTCAATGCACAATCAATATTTTTGAACAATCTTGCATTGAAGTCTTAAAGAAGGCATCAGAGCAAGGAATAAATATTATTGCCAAAGAAATTTTTGCAAATGGTAGACTGACCAATTTAAATGATAATCTTCATCAAGAAAATTTTATTAAAATTAGCAAAGCTGCATCAAAATTAAATATAACAATCGAAGATCTAGCTTTGATTTGGGTATATCAATTACCATTCGTCAAAATAGTTTTGACCGGAGCTTCGACGATTGATCAACTAGATACAAATTTAAACTCTCTCAATAAAACAAATATTAAAATTCCTTCTCTCAATAATTATCAATTATCTCAAGTAGATTATTGGGATACTAGAAAATCTTTATCTTGGAATTAATTAAAAATTCACCCATGAGGAATTTGACGCATTCGAGGCAATTGATCTTTCAATAAATCTTATACCTTCTAGTCCATCTTGTACTTTAGGAAAGAGGTATTTTTTAGGATCATAATTTCCATTATTGAAATCAATGATAGCATCTGCAACTTCTGTATAAATATTTGCAAATCCCTCTAAGTATCCTTCTGGGTGGCCAGGGGGAATTCTTGTTACATCGTTAGCTGATTGTAATGAACCAGCTCCTCCACGAGTAATTTTTCTTTTTGCCTCACCAAATGGCGTTAAGTAGAGATAGTTAGGGTCCTCTTGACACCACTCTAGCCCCCCTTTGTCTCCATATATTCTGATCATTAGATGATTTTCATTTCCTGGTGCAACTTGAGAGGACCAAATTGTTCCTTTGGCGCCCCCTTGGAATCGAATTGAAATTTGAGCATTGTCATCAAGTTGTCTTCCAGAAACAAAGCTTGTTAATTCGGCATTGATTTCATGAGGTTCTAACCCTGTGATAAAACGAATAAGATTAAAAACATGGGTTCCAATGTCACCAATACAACCCCCACCTCCTGATTGCGCAGGATCAGTTCGCCATGATGCTTGCTTGTTACCTCTGATATCATGTTTGTTTTCAAGGTCTTCTGTAAGCCAATCTTGGGCGTATTCTGCTTGAATAACCCTTATGTTACCAATGTCACCATTTTCACACATTGCTTTTGCGTTTCTTACCATTGGATAACCTGTGTAATTATGCGTTAAAGCAAAAAGAATATTATTGCTTTGAGATGCTTGAACTAATTCCTCACATTGTTTTAAGTTCATAGCTAGCGGCTTATCACAAATAATATGAAAACCCATATTAATAAATTCCATAGCTATTGGATGATGCATATGATTAGGCGTTACAATTGCAACTGCATCAATTTTATCTTCTCGTTGACTTTCTTTTTCAGCCATCTCTTGAAAATTTTGGTAATTGCGATCATCAGAGACACCCAGTTCCTTACCAGAGGCTACAGCCCTTTCAACATTAGAAGAAAAAGCACCTGCAACTAATTCGTATCGATCGTCAATACGCGATGCAATACGATGAACTGCTCCAATGAAAGCTCCTTGGCCTCCACCGACCATACCTAATTTAATTTTTTGAACCATTTATCTATATTCATTGGTGGAGCCAAGGGGGATCGAACCCCTGACCTCTACGCTGCCAGCGTAGCGCTCTCCCAGCTGAGCTATGGCCCCAGTCTTGCTGTATATCAAGCATAATAGACAAATCGGTAGTTAGTT
>CABYWI010000013.1 GCA_902522585.1 uncultured Alphaproteobacteria bacterium | reverse complement strand
AGAGGAGTTGAGATTTACGAGGATTTACTTGCTTCAGGGTATGACTTAGTGGACACTGAGGTTAATTATCTTTTTGGAACAGACTACAAAGATAAAGAAAAAAGAACTGTAAAATCATTATATTTCAAAATTAAGGAGAATGAACCAAAAGCAAACTTTAGCTATTTTGGATTAGAGCAACAAAATGAATTATACAGAAAAATAATGGATGGAAAATACTTAGAAGCGGCCGATTTTGCTCAAGAAATTATTGAAAATTATTTGATTACCAATTTCGATATTACTTATGAAGTTTGTTATGCCATAGCAAATTTCAGCTTTATTGTTGATAGATATGATTTATTTCCTGATGATGTCATTGAAAAGGCTAAACAATATGATGAAATTGCGTATCAGAAAAATTGTGGTGATACATCAGCTTATAATTTAGCTAATAATATCACGTTTGAAAAAGATGCAGATAGTGATGATTATCAAAAGTCTTATGAAATTTGTTTATCTGCTATTGAGAGTTATGGAGAGGCTCAATGTGTATCTCTTATCGCCTTCTATATGCAAGAAGGTTTTCTTGCAGATAAAGATTATTTTAACGCATATGTTTTGTATAAGTGGCGCTCCGAAAATATGCATGAAACTTTGAGCTCAGATTTTGAATGGCTAGATACACGAATTTCAGAGGTAGAAAAAGAAATAAAAGACGAAGATAAGATCATCGTTCAAGATATCGTAAATGCAATTAATGAAGATTACGATGAGATATTTAAATATTTATATCTAAGTAACAGATCTAAATATGCTGATACAATTCAAGTTCAGCAAGAAGATGATAACACTACCTTCAATGATCCAGTCCCCTCTTATCAAAAAGAAATCATTTTATCGAGATCTTCTTCTGAAGTAGAATCGGCAGGAACTGTAAAAGATACTACACCTCCGGCAATCAGTATGGATGAAAATATTAAAGTCCAAGGCTATGTTGCAAATTTAGTTATAACTATTGAAGATGAATCAAAAATAGAAGCTGTATTCATTGATGATACTCCGGTTGTTATTGATTATAATAATTTAGGTGATCTCCTAATAAAACAATCTGTATTCATAGGAGACAAGGATAAGACTATAACAATAACTGCATACGACAAATGGGGGTTAAGTGGAGTAAAGACTGTTAGTCTTAAAAAAACCATTGAGTCATTCAACATAAATTATGGGAAGTATTACGCTTTGATTATTGGAAATAATAATTACGAATATTTAACAAAATTGAAAACAGCAGTTAATGATGCTGAGGTTTTTAGTCAAGTTCTTGAAGACAAATATAATTTTGAAAAGGTCATCACACTTACAAATGCTTCGAGAAAAGATATCTTGACTGAATTATATAATTTAAGAAAAACATTATCCTTTAATGATAATTTGCTTATTTATTATGCAGGTCACGGCCAAATAGACAGGCAACTCGACATAGGTTATTGGCAGCCTGTAGATGCTTTACCAGACCTACCCACAGAATGGATAGGAATTGATACAATTACATCAATAATATCAACCATGAAGTCAAAACACATTCTTGTAGTAGCTGATAGTTGTTATTCTGGCCTTCTAACAAGAAGTTCCAATTCTGTCGTTGAAAACTCTTTTGCAACCAGAGAGCTTTATCTTCAAAGAATGAATGATAAAAAATCAAGAATCGCATTCACCTCTGGTGGAGAGGAACCAGTACCAGATGGAGGTGGAGGAAATCACTCAATTTTTGCGAAGCTTCTTATTGATTTTTTAAAAGAAAATAATAGGGAAATCACGATATCTGAAATTAGCAGCAAGATAACTCAACAAGTTATTGCAAACTCTGAAACAACTCCGGAATTTGCACCAATGCCTAAAAGTGGCCATGATGGTGGAGAGTTTATTTTTGTGCCTTCTATTTAATTATTTTTTCTATAAATCCACGGGTATTCGAAAATCATATTCCATAATCCCAACTTTTTCATTTTAGCAAATTCTTCATCTTTAATATATGCATCAGAGTATTTCTGATACGCAAAGGCAAAACCATTTTTTACTAAAATTGAAGAAATACTTATATCCTCAACAAAACATTCACCTATAAACCGTCCATAAAAATCTTTTCCCTCAATAATACATCGAATGCTTTTTTTGTTTGTGAGGTTTACTAGGAAATTTTTAGAAAGACTGCCACATTCAATTGCCTTAAAGTCTTTTTGGCAAATTTGCCCTAATTCTGGGGCGTCTATTCCTGAAAATCTTATTTTATTTCCATTTAATTCTATTGTGTCTCCATCAATAACCCTAATCTGCGAGGAAGAAACGTCTGCAATTTCAGATTGGTGACAGTGCTTGGTATTCTGTTTTTTATCATTATGACACCCTTCATTATCAGTCCTACCTGAGTGAGAATGAAGATCAAAAAATATAAAAAAGAATAAAAAAATGGTGAAAAATAATGTTTTCTGAAACTGTGAGTATTTTTTTATCATTTTTAGGAATTTTTTGGAAATTTTAACGTCTTAAATTGTATATGGCAAAAATAGAATTAACATGGGATCACCTTCCAAGACAAGCTATTGAAAGAAAATATCCCCCTCGATCTAAAGGTCAAGATGATGGTAGAAGAGATTTGCCTAGTTCAAATTCTACTATTATGTCTGATTGTGAAAGAGAGTCCATATCTGCCGGAGAAGATCACATCAAAGATCAAATACAAAAAGCAAGACCTGTTCTAAACAATAGTGAAAATAAAATCGATACCACTAAAACTAAAATAGAAACAAATTCATTTCATGATCTGCCCATTGATTTAAAGACTTCTTACTCTGGTGAGATGAGTAAATTTAAACAAAATTTAGAACAAGATTATGAGGATTGGAAAAATGCAAACCGCGATCTTGAGTCATTTAAAGATGAACATCACATTTCAAGAGAGCCTATTCTTAAAACATCTAGTCAAATTTTACAAAGTCTTGCTGTCATTTTTGTATTATTAGCTTTTGAAATTTTTGCGAATACGAATTTCTTAAAGACTGCATTATTTGGTGGTAAGGCACAGGCAACTGTAGTATCAGCTTCAATAGCTATAATCAATGTGGTGGTATCTTTCCTAGTTGGATCGATATTAATGAGAAATATTAATCATTATAAAAAGTCAGTGAGCAATATGGCTTATTTTTTTACAGGTGTGTATATAGCTTTTTACATTTGGATAAATTTTTCATTAGGGGTGTATCGAACACGGTCTGAGGACGAAATGTTGAAATTTTCTCTCACTGGAGAAAACCTTGATCCACAAAAACTTTTAGAATTTGGCAGAGAGTCAATGCAGCCGTGGCTCTATATTTCAGATTTAAATCTAGTTGGCTGGGCACTAGTTATAATTGGTATCACTTTTGCTTCAATAGGATTATACGACGGGTATCAATTTGATGACAAATACCCAGGATATGGAAAGATAGGAAAAAAAGAAAATGCGAAACGTAAAACCGCCTTACAGAGAATAGCTGCTCACAAATCAAAAATTGTCAATTTATTCAATGATTTCAATAACAAGGCGAAGTCAATTCACAAAATTGATATGGAGAATATAGAATTATGGGCAACTGAAGTTAATACTTTTCAACTTTATTTTATTAGCTATCAAGATGCTGTTATGGAATGGGAAAGTGATATTAAACACATAGTTGATGAATATAGAGACAATAACCTCAAATATCGTCAGACTTCCGCTCCATCATATTTTGAGAAACCCTTTAAATTTAATGAAAAATTTTATAATGCTTCTGAAATGTTTTCTTCTATGAAAAATGTATTCATGAACGATCAAGATCGAAATAATTTGAAGAATGAAATGATTACACTTGTCCAAAATCACTACAATAGTTGTAGTGATAAATTAGATCAGTTAAAATCTGATATTGAGAGTAATACGGAGGATTTTATTAAGCCCTATAGAATTATTTAAATTATGAAGTTATTAGTTACACTTTTTCTTTCCCTTTTCTTTTATGGATTATCAACTGCGGATGATTTTCCAAATACTCTTACTGATGCAGATCCAAAAAGTTTTTGTCTAAAAGAACCTGATGCTTTTGAGATAGATCAAGAACACGTTATGATCATTGTTGATAGAACAACAAACCTTGCTGAAGAACAAATTGAGTGGATAGGTGACAATATCTTTAGTTCAAAATTTGCATCGAACTTCCCTCCATTTACAAAATTTTCTTTAATTTTTGCTGATGATAAAAGTGTCCAATTACAAGAATTACAATATTCAAAATGTCGTCCCAAGACTGGTAAAAAATCTAAAAAATTTGAAGGAGATCTTTATGGGTCAGATGAAAATGAATTAGTAGTAAAATCTACATATAATCGTTTTCTTAATGGAACTGACTCAATTACTGGTTTTTTAAATCTAAAAAATGAAATTGGGCTATCTCAAAAAGCAGAAAACACTTTTGTTTTAGAAACGTTTATTAGAGTTCTAACTGATCCTTCTCTAGATTTTTCTCATGAAGATTATACTAAAAGAACCCTTATTATTGCATCAGATCTTATGCAATATTCAGATAATTTAAATTTTTACAGGGAATGTAAAAAACAAAAACAAGATAAGGTCATTAGAGAATGTTCGAGTTTCAAGAGAATTATGGATGGTAATAAAATGGTTGCTGACTATATCAATAATACAAAACCAAAGCGTAATTTGAATAATTTAGAAATTAAATTGATGTATTTAAACTTTGATTATGAAACAGAGCGGGAAATAGACACCTCTCTTTTACAGCTATGGGCTGATTACTTTTCCCACATTGGCTATCAAGTGCCAGAAGATGCCCAAGATTGGATAGAGAGGCAATTAGATTTTTAAATAAGTACTTAAATAATAGTAATTGAAATAAATTTTAAAAACTTCAAACTTTTAATCAATCTTAATTAATACTTCACCTTGTGCAGGTAAAGGCATTTTGCGTTTAGCGATTTCATCCTGCATATCTTCAAATTGATAGTGAAGAGCAAAAATATCCTTATTCACATCAACAAGGCTTTGTTTGAGACGATAGTTAAAATCCTCAAACATTTTGGTCTCAAACTTACTGATATAGTAATTCTGTAAATTATAATTTCCATAAAATGTGTGGTAAATCAGATAACTGATTATAAAAAGACAAAAGGCATTGAGAATAAATGACGATTTAAAAAAGCTCATGGTTCCTACCTCCAGTAAGATTACCAACTCAGGAGATAGGATTAAGTGAAGGGACCCCCGATCTGTGGATTAAGCGGGGATAAATAGCCTTTTTCAGTTAGTATCTATTATTGATAATAATACTGATCAGCCGTTCCTTGGCTGTAGGTCTTTGACTACCCCTTTTTGCCCGAAGGATATGAGTGATAGCTTCGCGTTGTATATGAGCATTATACTCATCATCGGATTTGAATTTATCAATCAGCACATCTAGCTGATAATCTTCCTCTGGAGTATATTCTATTTTCTGACTCATCTTCTTATCTTCCATCCATTATCCTGCAGCGCTTTAATTAAACTTTTTAAAGTGCTCTGACGTGACTGCTTAGTTTTGATGGTGTGAAGGAATTGATTTTCTAATCCTTCTTTTTGTTTTCGCTGTTGAACGTAATCCTGATTTGAGGATACGGCATAAATCTGAAATCCCTGTTTATAAATAGGATCATCAGGGCCAGCGATGTTGAGCGTATAGTTTTTTTTGTTTGCCATTGTTTACCTCCTTATGGTCAAAACAAGGCAACTAAAATGAGAAATTAATATCTCCGTTTTAGCTGCATTTATAAAGCACCCGCAATATTGAGTAGTAAATCGGTGCTAATTAGAATTTATCACAAATATGATTTATGTAAATCATTGCCTATCACGTGTTAGGCAATTTTAAACTTGATTAGCTATACAGGTATTGTGAGCCTCGTACAGCTTGGGTCCGATATTGGTGAAGTCCCAGTTCTCTTCGGGGATATCAAAGTATTGGGCATGAGGTTCAGGGATTTTTATAATCATGAGATTATCTTGGAGTATCTGCTCATTGTATTCGATGAAGGCTTCTGAAAGAGGCAGCTCTCTTGCAAGATAAATACCTGCTATTTGACCTAGCCCAAAAGGTGTTGAGTATTTGAGATTGGCTTGAATTTCCTCACCACCTAAAATGACTTGAAAAGCTTGATTCTCATAAACCTCCATTAAGGGGGGAATGTTGTCTTGCATGGTGTACATAAAGAAAAAGACGTTAAAAAGACAGCCGTTGTGTTTATCAAAATTGAAGTAGATATTATTTCCGTGAGCAATTTCACCGTTTTTCATTAACGTGATGTAATTCTCTTGATCATCGATCATCCAGTCATCGGCCTGGATCGATATACTATATAATAAGACAGCTACTAAAAGACAGAGAAGTCGAATTAATCCCAAAGCTTGCCTTCGCTGAAATGAAGAGTGTCGTGGTGGCACTTGGGACAATGAAGATCGGGGATGGTTTCTTGATCATTGTCTTCGGGCATATACTCTCTTACTTTTTGACAGTCCCCACAATACGACTCAGTTTGAAAGATTAAATCTCCCTCACTGTTGTAAAGGGTCAAGTGAACCTTATTATCGAGGGAATGGCACTCCTGGCATTGGTAAAGGGAGTAGCCTCTGGAGTAATGCGTGTGGACTTGCTTTTTGTTTGAAAGTCGTTGCACTTGCTCGTAGTCATGGCCCTTTAAAGTTTCAAGGATATTCTCCACGGTGCCAAATAAAAACCCAACGCCCATCATAATTTCTTTGGAGCGGTACTGGCACTTTGGGCACTCAATTAAATATGCTTGTCCCATGAGGGGTAGTACAAACCTTTTTGAAATATTGAAAATCGATTTTGGCGCAGCCTTCAGGACTCGAACCTGAATCTTCCCTCCCCGCATTTTAGGTTGGAACCCGGGCGCTCTTCCATTTGAGCTAAGGCCGCGTGGTTATTCGTTTTGGTTGATAAAATTGATAGGACATCATGAACATCGAAGCTATATTCAATCAGCGTGAGGTAGCCCTTCGGGCAAAACACCACAAATTCATAAAGACTGGTTTGTCTGATAATTCTCCCGCCATTCCAGCCTACCGAGTGGATGCACTGGCACCCACAGTGATAGCAATCATAAGTTGAGATGATTTGTGTTTTAATAGGACACACCGATTGGATGCGCTCTAGGAAATCCTGATTGGAAATAAGGGGGAGTGTTTTTCTCATTTGCCTTTAGGGTATGTCGGTTTGTGCTTAAGTTTAAAAACAGGTTCGTGATCGGCGTGGCTTTTATCGTATTCTTGTGGGCACTGGTCTTCGGAGACCGGTAAGGGTTGGTTTGGCTTGGTGACCCATATATGCGAGTATACAATTCCTTGTTCTCCTTTGAGGCATTTCTTGCCGAAGTGTAGCTGACTTGGGTTGTTTTCATCGGAGACGTACAAAAAGAGCACAGCCATGAAAAAGTGAAAAAAAGTCATGTTTTTAGTCCTTTCTGAGGTGGGTTGGAGAGCTTGACCAATCGAGGATCGGGTATTTTAAGACAATGATCATGGGCTCGGTCAAGGACCTCCTGAAAATGGGGGATGCTCCACTGCTTGGTGGGAAGATCAAAGAGGGTATCCAGAGGAGTTGAGAGTTGGTGGCTGGTAATCGTCACTCGAAAGCGTTGGTGGTAATTGTAGTAATCTCGAATATCGTTGTATCGGTAGTGACCCATGTTAATCAGAACAATGTGACCAGACTTGTGGGGCTGCACATCAATCACTTTGCCGTCGGTGGGTGAGCCATTTTCTCGAAGTTCGACTTTGGTGTTTTCTAATCGCTCAAGGTCGGGATGATTGGTCATGGTATAGAGCTCAAAGAGCTGTATGACTCGATCGCATTGATTTTTTTCTAAGACAAAGGTGAGAAGCTCAACTTTACTATCAAGTTCACCAGGGCGTTGGAATAGGATGAAATCCTCTTCCCAGAGATGGTATTCCCATCCCTGGTACGTCTCTAGAGGCATGCCCGAAGCCCGGGTAGTAAGGAACAAAGAAATAATCAGAGCGGGGATTCCCTTTCGCATGTCAAAAGCCACGGCGGTTTGTAAGGAGGAGGATAACCGCCGTAGTCCTGAAAGGAAGAATGAAAAAACCCCCTCTGCTCTACAACTCATCTTTTCCTCCCTATTAGGGGATTGGTAGGTAGGGATCGTTCAAAGGAGTAGATGAAAGAAAAGAAAGTCGGTGAGAGAAGTCTTTGCACTAATCCCAAACTTACTGATTAGGGAAAGAAAAGATTGGGGAGAGATAAAAAACTTTTAGACAGAAATTGAGGGGTTGATCAGTGACCAGTCATACATAATCCCCCACCATAAGACAGCTATGGCAATATGATACGATCCCAGGACAATCCAGCGGAGTTTGAGGTCAATTGTATTAAAATCTCCTCTTTGGTTATCTCGGTGATAATCAAAGAATGACCAAATGGTAATCATGGACGAGAGCCCGGCAAACAAATAAGAGAGTAAAATCCAGGCATCTAAAATGGTGATATAGCTTAATTTTGGTAAATCTTCACCAAAGACGAAGTTATAAGCGACAAGGGTCAAGAGACTTCCCATAGACACAGCAAGCTTAGACTCTAATTCCTTAGCACGTATCCAAAAAGAACTGAATGAAAGATAAACAAGAAAGATAACAGGTAAAATGATCTTTAAGATGTAGTAAAAGTATTTTCTGTTGAGATTGAAGCTATAATATATTTTTTGGGTTACACCCTGCCCATAAGCTTGTGTATTACAACAATCTAATTCATGTTTATGAATCTCCCACTCATAAAGAATATCGTTGCCTTGATTTATTATTAAAGTGGAATCATAACGGGGAGAAATGGATAGATCGACATCTTGAAAAAGGAACTCTGCTGAGGTGGAAATATGATCAAAAGGGAACTTACGAAAATCAGAGTCGTTACTGACCTCATAGTTGATTTGTTGGACGAGTTGAAAGTTAAACGGACGTAAAGGCTCATTGGTAATCAGTAAGCTTTTGTAATTAATATTATCAATACTGGCCCCTGTTTGCTCCGTTTCAAAAGTAGGGTACCAAATCTTTTGTAAAATATTATCTAGTTCAGCTGATTTTCGAAAGATACATTGTAAATTTGACTGGGGTAAGTCTGTAAGACGAAAGAGATTATGGATCAGATCTTCATTTTTCCATTTGAGATGAACGTCAAGAGTAAAATTAGTTTTAGAGCTTTGTTGGATTACTTCGATATCCTTTAAAATGATATCGGGTTCGACAATAGGATGACCTAGATAAGGCATTCGCTGTAATTGAATGTCGATGATTTCGCCACTTGCCTTTTGTACTTTGAGAATAACGTCTCTCATGGCAGAAGTTTCGAGAAGATTGGAGAGATGATTATAGGAGTCTTGTAGACTGTCTGGGAGTGCTTTGCCATCGAGAGCTAGAATGCGATCACCTACCTCCAGATTGGTGCTGGCAGCCGATGAGCCAAAGCGGATTTTTTCGATGAGATTGGTTTGAGGTTCCATGACCACTCCGCTGTCATTATAAGCAAGGCGGATATTCGATGTTTCGCGGAAATCTGTTTTGAGGAGACGTTCGCATATCTCCGCTCCCCAGCTTACGCTGGAAAACGTCAATAAAATAGCGGCAATTATCCCCCCTAACATATAGTTACAATGATTTTAGCACGCTCTTAATTTTACTCAACTGATCATCGATTTTTTGTATCTCTTGGTAGATAAGTTCTTTTTCATGCGGAACAATCTTCGACCCCCCAGAACTCTTCTCATCCATGGAGTCATGGATGGAGTCCATCAGATCCCCAACGCGACCTCCAATGCCAATCACCTCCGATAAAACCTCGTGCTCGCTGCCGGGCTTCTCAGGGTCAACCGTGGCAAGGTGGTCTTTGAGGAAATTACTAAAGGGAGTTTTTTGAAAGAGTTGATGCATGGAATGCTCGAGAGCAATAACATCCTTAAAATGAATATGGCGATCATGATCATCAGGATCCGCACACTTATATATATAAGATTTGGACTTTCCGGTGATTTGTTGAATGTCTTGATCGCTCAAATTTTTTAGGACGTCTTTGAGGGTGTGTTCAATGGAGATAATTTCTTTTGTTTTAGACATGACTTACTATAGCAAATCATGATAGGGCGGTAATCAACTTTTTCTGTCTAAAAGTGGAAAACCTTTGGACTAGAGGTAATCTCATTATTTTTCCATGATGACTTCATGATAAGCAGTAAAACACCACCTATTCTAGGATCCCGTCTTCGGACACCCAAACAAGAACCCCAGACTCAACTGGGTATTGAGCAATTCTTACAATGTCTCGCTCAGGCTCGCATTGATAATGACATTACCATCGATAAGGTCATGCAACATTTAAATTTTTCAAAACAAGTTATTGAGAATATGGAAAAAGGAGAATTAGACTTTGTTCCCTACCCCTTAAATTATTTTTTCGCCAGGCAATATGCCCAGTACCTCTCCGTTCCCTTCCCAGAGCAGTTCTTAATGAATCATTTTAGAAAAGGAGAAAATAAGTAATGAGAATAATAATCCTTTTAATTGCCTTCAGCTTTGTGGGGTGTGCGACCCAAGCCCAAACCGCCAAGGAATTTGCATTTGATAATTGGGTGCACCATACTGATGAAAAGTACGATGTTGAATTGGTTTACAGTAATCAAAATCCCAATAAAACCATCATTTTTATAGTTGATCATAATATTACTTGTGATGCGAGACTTGTGTTTTTCAATAAGGATTTGGGAGAAGACTACCTCGATCTTATAAATGGCGAGCGTTTTGATTTTTCCCTTTCAGGACAATCCTATGAGGACACAGACGCTAGTCGATTTAATACAAATGGTTATACCCGATTTGAGCTACTAAGCTTTTATAAGCATCATTTTCATCAACTTGAGGAGTTATTAGCCCCCAAGGGTTATATTGATTTCCAATTATCTGATCCGTTGAGCCGATTTGAAAAACAAGACATGCAGTTCCCTGTCTCAGGTCTTAATCAAGCCCTAGATCATGCTCTCGATACTTGCCAAGGATGGACCTGATGAGAAAAATACTTTTCATTTTTGTTTTACTTTTTTGGAATTCTCTTCAAGCAGAGGTTCCTCAAGGTCAAATTCATATTTTAGGAGATATCGATGAGTCGACTAAACAATTATTTATAGAAACGATTACCGATAAGTTGCATGGGTTTACTCATCACGTCAGTCTTCAATCGGAGTCATCGTTATATGTCTTCCCTTATCAAAACGAAGAAATCTGGCAAGTGGTCAGCTTTCATGTGGATGGAAATCATCACCAACAAGCAATCAATCAAATCCAATATGCTGACCAACCTCTGTCTTCGCTCAATGCGATTAGAGAGATCATTGGTCTCGACGGCTCATTGAAATACTTAAGTTGGAATTCCTACAGTGAACTTCCCCCGGAGAAAATTTATATTGCTTCCAAAATTATCGCTCAAGACTATCTCTTCCTGCATTTTTAGTAAGAGCGGTCTGATTTGTTTCTTATTTATCTCAGTTTTTATCTGGGATAGTGGATTTGATCCTTTGGTGACCATCGTTGGTCTAATGGGATATGCTCAGTCCATAGCCTTGATATATATTTTTGATAAAGCGAAAAAAGATCAAGAGTCACCTAAAAGTTGACTTCTTAATTTTGGTCGAGATGTCTTCTCACCTAGCCAAATATTCAGAAAAGCTCGAGCAAATTCCTCATTTTCGATAACGGTGGGTTTTAAACCCTCATAGTGAAAAATGATATAGCCCTTGGGAATCCATTGAACTGTGGCTTTTGTACCTTTTTGAACAGGTTGGATGACCTGTTCTAAGTACACTTCCCAAGCCTTGATGTCTTTATCTGTCAAATTGGGTTGAAGTTTAAATTCTTTTAAAGATGCATCAATGACGTTTTCTTTCTTCAATTCGCGGCTGTAATCAAACTCCAGCATGAAGTTATGTAGCCAAGAAAAAGGTGTTCCATCCGTATACAATCGTAAATCATAAACCTCCCACATCAAGACCTTCAGTGTACCCTCCCCGATTAACGTGGGTGATTGAAAGCCTTCTTGTTCAACCTCGCTAGTCCAAGATAGGCTTGGGATTAAAGTCAGTAGAGCTAAAAGTTTTTTCATGAAGTTTGATTTTAGTATTTTTCTTAGAATTTTTCATTTTTATCTCAATTTTATTTAACAAATAATGTCGCAAGAATTTTAAAATTGGCAAAGAATTTTATTTTTGTTTTTCCAAAAAGATTTGAAAATCAATAATGATTGAGGCATTTATTGGTATCTGTAATACAATATACCAGAGAAAATAAATTCTTTCTTTTTTAATAATCCTGCTTAATATTTGTTTCTTTTAAATAACAAGAAGAAAGGAGAGAATATGAAATCTTACACAGTGAAGATGAGCAAGACTTATGATTTCGAAGTGGAGGTTGAGGCTAACTCTGCAGAGACAGCAAAAAAGATGCTTATCGATACCCCTTTTGAAAAGCTAACCAACGGTTGTGATTTTTCTCAGCCCTCTCTAGCTATTAAAGATGTCGTGTTAAATGAATTCGATCCTCGTTTTTATGCAGACGACAACAAAGTCCGTTAAATACTGAAGTTGAGTTAAGCCCAGTCATTGGGCTTCACCTCAAAGACCTAAAAAATAAAAATATCCCTGATATCCTGTTGCCATAGCCAATACGATAATAGCCCATATCGAAAGATTGCTTAGAAACTGTCTAAAATTAGAGTTCATATCTAAAAATCTTGGACCCACTAAAATTAGCAAACAGATCATGTAGATAAGAGGAAAGATAATCTCTGCTTTCATTTGTATTTTTATTTTACTGAAAAATAAGAGAACTATAAATAGTTGATCGCCGACTCGAAGATTAGTCCATGTCGATTAGCTAATTCTTGGCGGTCTTGGCTATAACCTCCTCCGATGACTGTGGCCATGGGAATACCTCTTCCACGAAAATGCTCAAAAACTAACTGGTCTCTTTTTCGAATACCTTCGATGCTTAACTTTAAATTTCCTAAGCCGTCATTGGTATAAACATCAATTCCCGCATCAAATAACACAAGATCGGGGGTAAGAGAACTTTGAATAGAGTCAAGTGTTTGACTGAGGGTGTCTAAATATGTTTGATCCTTGGTTCCAGCAGGAAAGCCGATATCAATCCAACCTTTTTTTTTCTCAAAGGGAAAATTACTCTCACTGTGTATGGAGCAAGTAAAGATTTGAGGTTCGCCTTGGCAGATATCAATCGTGCCATCTCCTTGATGAACGTCTAGATCTAAAATTAAGATTTCTTGAACATGGCCCTCAGCGATTAAATTTTTTGCAGTATAGGCTAAATCATTGAAGACACAAAAACCAAGACCATGATCCCTATGAGCATGATGAGTTCCCCCTCCCACATGACAGGCAATACCTGATTTGAGTGCTTGTCTTGCTGTTTGATAGGTGCCCTCGATGGCTAAAAAGGAACGGTTTCGAAGTCGCTCTGTCCAAGGAAGATTTATAAGTCGAAGATCTTCTTTAGATAATTCATCCTTGGATACTTTTTCTATATACGAAGAGGTGTGAGCTCGAGTAATGCGCTCCATGGGGGCTGGGGTTGGTTGACCTACTTTTAATTTAGATGCAAACGGTTGAGTTTGAAGATGATTGTATAAATCAGAGAACTTCGTTCCTACAAATCGATGCGTAGATGGAACGGGAATATCATAATCAGGGTGGTAGAAAATATGCACGTGGTAAAATTAAACAGAGTTTGCGATTTTACAAACAAATTGAGATTGAATATTTGTGGCAATACCAACTAAGGGAAAAAAACCAAATAACAAAGCAATCGTAGAATTTTATAGATCATCAAATCCTTCAATAGCAGAGACTACCATTAAGGACTCGATATAGCGTTGCTTTCCACAGTCATAGCAGATGGTGACCATCTCATCGGTGGTCTTATTTATATATTTCTTGTAAACTTCCTTATAATCACCACATTCAGTACATTTGGCGTAGGGAATGGTTGATTCTTCTTGCTTTTCTTCTTCTCCAAGCCACCATCCCATCATCTTATTATATAAGATAGTCTAACTCTCTATCTACCGGTAAGTGAGAAAGTTCATCAAAAAGTTGTGTGTAAAAGTATTTTGTTAATTTTTATTAGACTATTCCTGAGGAGCTACCACCGCTATTTTTTCGAGTATTTGCTTTTTCTTTTTTGTAATCCAAAGATCTATAAACGGCGATTGGATCTATGGCGTGGCCATTTTCTAAACGTGCCATTGAAACCAAAGAACTGACATCAGTGCTAAAGGCAGTTTTAAGTATTTGCATAGCTCGAATAGGATCGTGCTGATCCTGTGCCTCTTCTAATTGGGGGTAATTAACCAATAATGATTTTGCATAAGAATTGACAATCTCGTTGGCACTGAGCATCAAACTTTCAATCGGATCAGTGACGTTGTGTGACTGATCAATCATATAAGCAACATTAGAGAGTTTATTATTTTGAGAGGCAGAAGTTAGTTCGTTAAAAATTAAAAATAACTCATAAGGGTTGATAGAGCCGGCATCCAAATCATCATCGCCAAACTTACTATCATTAAAATGAAAGCCTCCTAATTTATTTACATCAATTAAACGAGAAACAACCATCTCAATATTTGTGTTTGGAAGATGGTGCCCTAAATCCACTAAGCACATCGCTTGATAACCTAGCTCTTTAGCACAAATATAACTTGTACCCCAATCACTGATGACTGTGGAATAAAAAGCAGGCTCATAGGGTTTATGTTCTAGCAACACAGTCCAATCTTTAGGAAGATGAGCATAAATCTTTTTCATCGAGTCGATGTATCTTTCTAATGACTTAGAAAAACTCATTTGTCCTGGGAAGTTTCCACCATCTCCTACCCAAACGGTTAAACCTTTCGAACCTAAGATTTTTCCATTATCAATGGCCTGGGTATTGACCTCAATCGCCTTGTCTCTGGCTTCCTGGCTGGAGTTTGTCAGACTTCCATATTTAAAACTAGCCGAGCCATCTGCAGGATCTTGGAAGGTATTGGAGTTGACGACATCAAATCCAATGCCGTAACTATCTGCAAATTCTTTCAGTTTTTTAAAATCCTCCACATTATCCCATGGAAAATGAGGTGAAACTTTCTTAGTAAAACCTATCAAATCGTTAATTACGGCGCAGTCTTCAATCTTATCAAAAATATTTTGAGGTTCGCCGATGCCAGGAAAACGGGCAAAACGAGTTCCACCTGTTCCGACTCCCCATGTGGGTACAGCTACTTGAAATTTTTTAATTTGTTCTTTGATGGCGTGAATATCGATGTTGTTTTTTTTTAACTTTTGTTCTAGGTACTCAAAATCAAAATCGAGATTAGATTTTTGGCTTTGATTGTGCTGATCAATAAGTTCTTTTTTTATTGCTTTGTACATTAAACCCCCCAACCCATGGTTGTCATGAATGCATTCTTATCTGATGTGGTGTCTAGTCTAGATAATTGGGCGACGACTTCAATATCACTTTTTAATATAATGGAATACGGTTTTTCACGAGGAAGTTTTACTCCATCAATCTCTAAATGATCTAAGCGTAAATGCAAACTTCTTTTACCTTTCATGGAAAAGGAATAGTTTTCTATCGGGTCTTGATCTTCATATAAAAAATCTAATTGAATATTGGCATCTTGAGTACTGTAATTCACAATACATAAAGACTCATGACCAAACTGATCACCATGATCGGTTGTTTTGTAGGGATGTCCTTCAGCTGGAAGGAAAGCATCAGGAAAAGCCCAAACTTTCTTACCTAAATGATCACTCATTTTTTCTCCTTAAAGTTTGAATAAAGGAAGGAAAGCCAATACTTAAGATTAATAGCAGTCCGGTAAAGATAATGATCCCAACACCTGGGACATTAAGCAGACCAAGTCCAAAAGAAAGCATTCCCAAAATAAATATGGAAATCACTACACCTAGGATTGATCCCGAGCCTCCATAAATATAAACACCACCTAAAACCACCATCGTAATAATCTCTAATTCCCAACCAAATGCAATATTTGGTCTCACACTGGATAATCTTCCAGAGAGGAAAATCGCTGCCAGAGCGGAAAATAAGCCGTTTAAGGTAAAGAGCACAAAGGTATATTTATCAACAGCTATACCTGTATATTGCGCGGCATCAGGGTTGTTTCCAATGGAATAAATTTTTTTTCCAACGGAGGTCTTGTGCAAAATAAAAGCAAAGATGATAGCCAGTATAATAAAGGTCAAAAACGCATAGGGGATATATCCAAATAAATACCCTCCTCCCAAATTACTCACTAGCTTGGGAAACTTATTATAATAAGAGTCTTCTAAAAAAGAGTACGCCAGACCACGAAACAGTGACATCGTTCCAATGGTGACAATAATAGAAGGAATAGCAAATTTTGTGATGATCGCACCGTTGAAGGCTCCGCATATACCTCCACTTAATAGGGTCAAGGAGATCACCAACCATGTGTCATAGCCCAAACTAGTCGTATAGCCCAAGACACACGAAGAGACCGCAATAATAGATGCCACAGATAAATCAATTTGTCTTGCAATAATGACAAATGTCATGGTTAAAGCGATAATCGCTTTTTCACTAAATAAGAAGGTGCTATCGATTAAATTATATAAATCTAAAAAATAAGGGGAGATATTAGAATTAATAATCAAGATGGAGACTAACACCACAAAAAGAATAAATTCTTTTTTATAGAGTATATCTAAAAGTTTAAACGGTGGTTTTTCAGGGATCATGCTCATTAGTTTTCCACCATAATTGTTTTTTCTTTTCGCTGTTCAGTTTTCGTATTAATGATAATGGCAATCAAAATAATTGCTCCAGAGATAGCTAATTGCCAGAACTGAGAAATATCTACTGCGGGCAAGGCATTTCTAATCAGCCCAATTAGTAAGGCTCCAAGAACACAACCTAAAACGGTTCCAACGCCACCCATCACACTGATACCTCCTACCACACAAGCCGAGATCACGGTGAGCTCAAAACCAATGGCAATTTGAGTAGAAGCGACGGAATATCGAGCAACCCAAAGGTAACCACAAAGACCTGCAAAGAAGCCTGAAATGGAATAGGCTAAAATAATGTATTTATTCTCATTAATACCTATATATTTCGCGGCATCTGGGTTTCCTCCCAGTGAATAGAGGTTTCTTCCAAAGCGGGTATGATTAAGCAAAATGTAAATAATGATAAAGACGGCAACAGCGAGCCAAAACAAGAAGGATAAGGATAAAAATTTGTAATGAATGAGAGCGAGGAAATCCTTTGAAAACTCATTCGAGTAAACCTGCTTTCCATCACTGACAAAATAAATTAAACCTCGATAAATACTCAATGTTCCTAAAGTAGTTACAATGAAAGGTACTTTTAAAATTGCAATGGATACTCCATTCAGTACACCTAAGACGGTTCCAATGACACAAGATAAAGCGATAAAATAGTAAACTGGTAACTCGGGATGTACTGTTGAGAGTAAAGAGATTAACATTCCAGAGAGTGCTAAGTTGGAAGCAACAGATAAATCAATAGCTCGAATTAGTATGACGATCATCTGACTAAGAGCCAGAATAATTAAAATAGAAGTGTCTGTAAGAACATCAGAGATACTTGAAGGAGTAACAAAAAGTGGATTGGCAAATCCTACTGCTACTAACCCTATCATGATAATGGCAAAGAGGATAAAGTCTCTATTGGTTAAAAATTTTTTCATGACTCGCCGCTCGCTAATTTTACTATTTGCTCCGAGGATGCATTTTTTACATTTAAAATTTCTTTTATCAAACCCTTATACATAACCACAACTCGATCACACATCCCCAGAATCTCTGGTAGTTCAGATGAGATCATGATGATCGACATCCCCTCTCCTACTAATTCTCCCATAAATTCATGAACTGCAGATTTCGATCGGACATCAATACCTTTGGTGGGTTCATCTAAAATTAAAACCTCTGGCTTTGTGGAAAGCCATTTGGCGATCACTGTTTTTTGCTGATTACCTCCCGAAAGACTTTGGGTTAACTGGCTCCAATACGAAACTTTGATATTAAGTTTTTCTTGCATAGCCGAGGCATTTTTAATCTCTTTTAAGGTATCCATGATATAAAACTGCGAATTTCGTTCCATTATCGCCATATTGATATTGTCTTTAACGGACATTAAACCTGTCATTCCCAACTGCTGTCTTTCCTCAGACAAATAAACGATCCCCTGGTTGATAGCATCGCTAGGTTTCGCAATGTTAATTTTTTGATCTTTGAAATGAATATCTCCTTCATCGGGTTTTGTGATTCCAAAGATGGATTTCATAATTTCGGTTCGACCCGATCCCACCAGACCATAGAAACCCAAGATTTCTTTTTTTCTTAAATTGAAATTAATATCTTTAAACTGAGTTTTTTTATAGAAATCACGAACCTGAAAAATTTCATTTTCTATTGTCACGTTATTTTTTGGAAATATCTGATTGACTTCTCGACCCGCCATATGAGTGATTAACTGATCTTTGTCAGTATTCGTAATAATATCAGATTTAATTAATTCTCCATCTCTAAGAACCGTAAAGTCATCACAAACTTCCATAACTTCATCTAATTTATGAGATATGAAGATAATCGATTTATTTTGTTTTTTTAAATTTCTTATGATTGTGTAAAGCTCATTGATTTCTTTTTGAGATAAGGATGCTGTGGGTTCATCCATAATCACTATATCTGCGTCATGAATTAGAGAGCGAGAAATTTGCACTATATGTCGTTGGGCAATACTTAAATCTTTTATTTTCTCATTAGGTTCAATATTTGCTTCTAGCTCCTCAAGTAATTGTTTGGTCTTACTCTCCATCAATGTCCAATCAATTAGTCTGTTAGACTTTGTGAGATGGTTTCCAATAAAGATATTTTCGGTGACTGTTAATTCATCAAACATGACTGACTCTTGATGAATAGCAGAGATCCCTAAGGATAGTGATATAGCCGGATCAGAAATAGTTTGTTCTTGATTGTTTAAATGAATGGAGCCACTATCAGGTTGGTAAACGCCACAGAGAATTTTAACTAGAGTAGACTTTCCAGCACCATTTTCTCCTAAAAGGGCATGAATACTGTTATCTTTTAGTTGAAAATCAACGTTTTGGAGTGCCTTGACTCCATGGAAGTTTTTGGAAATATTTTTAAGTTCAAGTTTCATTGAGAAACACACGACCCCTAAGGGTCGTGTGTAATATTAAGTTAGAATTAAAAGATTGCTGCGAACTTATCGATGTTTGACTCATCAAAAATAAATGGGTCAGCCATCGCTGCACTGTTACCAGCACCAATACAGATTTCACCCATTCTACCAGTTGGGATACATTCGCCCTCTTGGCCAGTATAAGCACCAGATGCGATCTGATATGATAGGTAAACAGCTGAGTAACCTAGGTCAATTGGATTCCAAATACCAAATTGTTTTGCTGCACCACTTTTAACGTGAGATTGCATTTCACTTGGAAGACCTAAGCCAGTTACAAATACCTTACCAACAAGTCCTTGGTCTTCAACAGCCTTCGCTGCTGCAACAATACCAACAGATGTTGGAGCGATAATTCCTTTTAAGTTAGGATGCTTTTTAAAAAGACCTAAAGCTTCTTGGTAACTCTTATCAAATAAGTCGTCACCATAAACAGTGTCAACCCACTTCATCTTTGAGTATTCAGGCTTTGCAAATTCTTTTTTCATTTCTTCAATCCAAGCATTTTGGTTAGTTGCTTGACTAGTTGCACTTAAAATTGCAAATTCACCCTCATCACCCATGGAGTTTTTCATCCACTTAATGTTTGATGAACCAATAAGTGCTGTATTGGAAGGGTCTAAATTCATAACTCTTCCTTCTTCAGCAATGCCTGAGTCCCAAGAAATCACAGTGATTCCTCTGTCCATTGCTTTTTTACCAATAGAAGCAAGAGCATCTCTATCATTTGCAGAAATGGCAATCGCGTCTACCTTTTGTGCAATCAAAGAGTTAATTACTTCAATTTGTGCCTCTGCAGTTGTTGTTGCAGGACCAGTATAGATAACCTCTACACCACCAATTTCAGATGCAGCCTCTTGGCCACCTTCAGCAGCAGCTTCAAAGAAGCCAATACCTAAACCTTTAACCACTAATGCAATTCTCATATCAGCTGCATTGGCGTTAAAAGCAAATAGAATCGATGAAATAACAACTAAAAAAAGTTTTTTCATATCTTATTCCTCCATATTTTAACAATGTTTTATTATTTCTTTTTTTGATGTTTAAATCAAATTATTTAAGAGTTTTTTATTGTAGGTAGTAAGGCTTTCATTTAAAAAAGAAAAATGATTTTTCAAAAAAATGTAAAAAATTACTGGAAAGACAGTTACAACAAACTTTCAAAGCTTAATCAATTAATTACCCGTTCCAATCTACTTGGATCTGATTTAAAAGTTACAAATTTCGGTGGTGGCAATACTTCATCAAAAATTCAAGTCAAAGATCCCATTACCAAAAAAAATGGAGACTGTATTATATGTGAAAGGTTCTGGTGGTGATTTAGGATCTATAAAAGAAGATGGTTTTGCAAGTCTGTATCTAGAAAAGTTTAATAGTTTAAAAAATATATATAGGGGCTTTAACCTTGAAGATGAAATGGTGAGCTATTACCCTATGTGTACTTTTAATAATAACCCGAGAGCTGCCAGTATCGACACGCCACTGCATGCTTATGTGCCCTTTCCTGAGGTAGATCACACTCATCCTGACTCAATTATCGCATTGGCTACGATGAAAAATGGAAAAGAAATTATTAATAAAGTTTATCAAGGAAAAGTGGGTTGGCTGGGATGGCAGCGTCCAGGATTTGACCTTGGTCTTCGTATGGAAAATTTAATTCATAAAAACCCACATATCATGGGCATTGTTCTTGGTCACCATGGTCTATTTACTTGGGGCGATACAAGTAAAGAGTGCTATTCCAACTCCATAAAATTAATCAAGCAAGCACAGACATATTTAAATAACTCGATTAAAAAATATTCTTTTGGAAAGCCTCTTTTTCAAAAGAAATCTTATCCTGATTTTGAGACAAAACTAATTTCGACAATTCGTGGCCAATTATCAATCGATAATTCAAAAATACTCCATTTAGATAAATCAGATATCACTTCAGAATTTGTAAATTCACAGAATTTAAAAAAAGTTGCATCGGTAGGGACCTCATGCCCTGACCATTTTCTTAGAACCAAAAGACTGCCAATGGTCTTACCTTCATTAAGTGAATTAATGAAAAGTAAAGAAAAAATTGATAGCGTCATCAAAAGTCATTTAGGAAAATACAAAGAGGCGTATACAAATTATTACAATAGAAATAAAGAAAAAGGTTCTCCCAATTTAAGAGATCCGTATCCGGTAATTATTCTCATACCCGAGTATGGCATGATGTCTTTTGCAAAGAATAAGGCTACTGCACGAGTTTCAAGTGAATTTTTTTGCAACGCAATGAATGTAATGAAAGGTGCAGAAGGCGTCAGTAAATACACGGGGCTTTCTGAAAGAGAAGCATTTAGGATAGAATACTGGGAACTTGAAGAAGCAAAGTTAAGAAGAATGCCGCCCGAAAAAGAGCTTGCAGGTAAAGTTGCATTAATCACTGGAGCTGCCGGAGGTATTGGATCAGCTACAGCTAATAAGTTTTTGAGTGAGGGATGTTGTGTCATTCTTACAGACATAGATAAGTCTGCCCTGCAATCAAAACATAATGAGTTTGTTGAAAAGTATGGGAAAGACGTTGTTCATTCTATTTTGATGGATGTCACTAGTGAAAAAGATGTTCAAAATGCTGTTTTGGAAAGTATTAACCAGTTTGGTGGAATTGATATTCTTGTTGCAAATGCAGGCTTTGCATCAGTGGCACTTTTTGAAAAAACATCCACAAAACTATGGGATAAGAATATGGATGTTCTATCAAAAGGTTGTTTTTTGATTAGCCGAGAAGTGTACCAAAAAATGATTGAACAAAATAATGGTGGCTCGATTATTTTTGTCTCCAGTAAAAATAGTCTTAGTGCCTCAAAGGGTGCGTCTGCATATAGCGTTGCAAAAAGCTCATTACTTCATCTTTCTCGTTTTATTGCCCTTGAAGGCTCCACCTATAAAATTCGATCAAATGTTGTAAATCCTGATGCTGTAATACAAGGTTCAAAAATATGGAAAGGTGATTGGAAGAAACAAAGAGCTATCAGCAATAAGATAAGCATTAATAATGTGGAAGAGTTCTATAAAAATAGAAGTTTGCTTAAAGAGAGTATATTGCCCGAAGATATTGCAGAAGGTATTTACTTTTTTGCTAGTTCCAAATCAAAAAAATCAACAGGTAATATTATCAATGTTGATGGAGGAAACATTACCTCATTTACAAGGTAATGCGTGCAAATAAAAAATTAAATATTGTTCTTGATATTGGAAAAACCAATATCAAACTCATTTTCTTTGATCAAAATAACAAAGTAGTAAAATCTTTTAATTCTAAACAGCGTTCCACCAAAAAACATGGAATAAAAGTTTTAAACTCACCATCGATTTATGAATGGACATTACAAAAAATAAAAACAGTCGAAAAAAAATATCAGTTAAATAAGTTTGTGTGCACTGCACATGCATGTTCAACTGCTCTAATTGATTTTAATGATAAAGAATTAATTGCATGTACTGATTATGAATTTCCATATCATAAATATGTTAAGGGATATCAAAAAATTATTCCTTCTTTTAATGAAAGCTATACACCCTTGTTAGAAAATGGTCTCAATGCTGGCCTTCAACTGTATTACTTAAATCAAAAAAAACCTGAGTTGATTAAAAAAACAAAATATTTTCTCAATTATCCTCAATATATAACTTGGAAAATGACAAACAATTATACTTCTGAAATTTCCTATTTGGGTTGTCATACCCATCTATGGGATTTTAAAAAGAATAAACTCTCCTCACTTGTGAAAAAACTGAAATTTCAAAGTAAATTTCCTTCAAATGAGAAAGCTTGGAAAACAATTGGAGTCAAAAAAATTGGTCATTCAAAACTACAAATCATAAATGGGGTTCATGACAGTAATGCTTCTTATTTGTATTTTAAAAATTCAAATATTAAAAATTTTACCTTAGTTTCCTCAGGAACTTGGTACATTATCTTTAATCAAAAAAATTCTCTAAAAAAATTGAAGCCTGAACTGGATATGCTGTCCAACATAGATGTCTATGGAAAAGCAGTTCCTACGATGAGGTTTATGGGAGGTAGAGAGTACGACTATCTTTTAAAAAAATTTAAGCTTACTTCTAAGCTCAAACCCATAAGTGATTTTAATTTAGAGGATTATCTAATCTATCCGAGCTATGCTTCTGGAGGTGCGTTCAAAATCAGTAAAATTAATATCAGTAAGTATAAAAATCTTAAAAAAGAACAAATATATTATTTAGTGTGCTTATACATAACATTTATGTTGAATTATTGTCTGAATAAAATGAATTCAAAAAATACAATAATCCTAGATGGGCCCATTACTAAAAATCTTATGATAATGAAATTATTATCTACCCTTCGGCCCAAACAGACTGTTCTTAAAAACAAAAGGGAAATAGGAACTAGCTTGGGAGCTACAAATCTTTTTAATATTAATAGAAAAAATAAGTTAGATACTATTTCGATTAAGAAATTTCAAAATCAATCATTATTTAGCCTTTATCAATTATGGGAGTCAAATCTTTATCAAAAAGAATTGTTTAGTCATCCTTAATTTTTTATTTAAAATGTAATTATGTTTAAGAGCATCAATAGTTGCCATAATTTTAGAGATTTTCGAAACTTAGCTAAAAGCAGACTTCCCTCTCCTATCTTTCATTATATTGATGGCGCAGCAGATGATGAAGTGACTTACCGACGTAATACGGAAGCTTATGATCAATGTGATTTAGTTCCAAATGTTTTAACTGGTGTTGAGAATATTGATATGTCAACGACAGTGATGGGTCAAAAATTAGACTTACCTATTTACTGTGCTCCTACAGCTCTTCAAAGATTATTTCATCCTGATGGAGAAATTGGTGTTGGTAAGGCAGCTGAAAAATTTGGCACCATGTTTGGTGTCTCATCTCTTGGAACGGCAAGCATAGAGGAAATAGCAAACTTAATCTCCACTCCAAAATTATTTCAGCTCTACGTTCATAAAGATCAGGGCTTGAATGACTATTTAATTGATCAGTGCAAAGAACATAATTTTGATACGATGGCGGTTACTGTTGATTCCTCAGTTGGAGGTAATCGAGAAAGAGATTTATATACCGGATTTACTATTCCACTGAATTTATCAATAAAAAGTATTATTAGTTTTGCTACTCATCCTGCTTGGGCTTTTAATTATTTTACCAAACCTAAATGGGAACTCAGCAATCTCAACAAACATGTTACAGAAGGAACAAACCTCATGACTAGCATAGGTGATTATTTCACGAAAATGCTAGATAACTCATTATCTTGGAAAAAAATTGAGGAAATAAATCAGAAATGGGGGAAACCATTTGCAATTAAAGGCATTATGTCAGTTGAGGATGCTAAAAAAGCTGTCGATGTTGGTGCAACGGCAATCATGATATCGAACCATGGCGGCAGGCAATTAGATGGCTCTCGTTCTCCTTTTGACCAATTAGAAGAAATAGTAAATGCAGTTGGAGATAAAATTGATGTTATTTGTGAGGGAGGTATTAGAAGAGGTACTCATATATTAAAGGCTCTATCTTTAGGTGCAAAGGCCTGTTCTGGAGGAAGAATGTATTTGTATGCTTTGGCTGCTGGAGGGCAAAAAGGCGTAGAAAGAGCGCTTGGTAATTTAAAAAAAGAAATTGAGAGAGACATGATTTTAATGGGTGTCTCAAATATAGGTGAATTATCCAAGAAAAACCTAAGGTTTCGGGATTAAATTAATTTAATTAATTTTTAGTTAATTCCTTAATAAGAATATTTAAGTCAGCAATAAATTGTGTGTGATCTATTTCGGTGTTGAGGAGTGAAATACATTGATTATTAATGAAGTCATTTTCAAGAAAACTTAAAACATTTTCTTCACCCTTCCAAGTATCACTAAATTCTTTAGCACCTAAAAAAAAACTATCCAACGACTCCTCTGAGCAATCATTCCAAAAGGCTGGACAGTAATTATCACCTTGAGTAAATAAGTTAATATAAGCATCAAGAAGTATTATTTCAAAATTAGGATAGTTGACCTGAGTAAACTGGCTAAGATCTTTTTTTTGATCATCGAAAATAAACTGTCTTATAGAAGAGCTATAATACAAATTAAAATTGAGAGTTTCTGATTGAGGAAATTTCTTATTAAAGAAATTTATAATTTCATCTCGAACTTCTTCCTCTTCAATGGGATCTAAAACCCAGTAAACTTCCTCAAAATATCCAATACAGTAATCTTGAAAAAAAGTATCCGCTTTAATTGGTAGGCTCCATAAAATTATTAGAAAAAAATTGATGATGTATTTCATTATGAAAGATATCTGTCGATACTATAAACTGCTATTTTTTTTGGTTCACATACAAAATTTTACATCACGATAAATGAGATGCTATAAGAATAATTATTGTGATTTTCGAAAATCCCATGGGAAGATAAAATCCATACTCCACATTCCATTGCCTTTACTTTGGGCATATTCTTCATCCAGAATAAATTTATCGGAGTATTTACGATAAGCAAAAGCGTACCCCTCTCGAACTAAATAACTACTAAGGGACACTTTTCCAACAAAACATTCAGCTAAAGTTCTTCCGTATTGATCTGTGCTTTCTTTGATACAACTTACTTCTTGATCAGATATTTTTTCTAATAAGAGTTTTTTAGAAAATTCGCCACAATAAAACGTAATTTCTTGATATATACAGGTTTGATTTATTTCAGGGGCATCGATTCCACTAAAACGAATTCTTTCGTCACCAATGCGGATAGTATCCCCATCTGTAACAATCAATTGATCTGAATTAGCAGAGGAAAAAATTAAAAGTCCAAAAAGAAAAGATAAAGAAAGCTTAATTAGTGACACACAATATTATATTTTTTTAAGCGCCAATAGTTGTAAGGCCAAGGAGTAATAAATCCTACAAAAAGCATGATTGGTACAACCCACCAAGTCAACATTGCACCTCCCGTTAAAAGAACATCGGTGATATTCATGGTAGTCTCCATCGAAATCATAGAGATAAAACTCATGCCTAACGCAGTTTTTAAGGCCTGATGAAAATTAAATTGCTGACGCATCATTATAATTGTCTCCAAAGCGATACTAGTAATTAGCCCGTTGATTATAGCAAGTGACATTATTGCTAAGGTTGACCATGGTATTCCGGTGATCTGGAAAAATAAAATGGTTCCCAAATCCCCAATAGCACAACCAATTAAACACCATTTAGTATTATGAGCACTTTGCTTCCAAGTGTATTTACATTTCCAATGAAAATTTGATGTTGTCGTTTTCATTTAAATTAAATTAATGCCCTCCGATAAAAATTTTCTGACAAAGCCAAAAAATAGAATTAAAATCAGCACTCGATCCGTAAGCTG
>CABYWI010000012.1 GCA_902522585.1 uncultured Alphaproteobacteria bacterium | reverse complement strand
GAAAGTGTGAGAGAAGGGATAAAAAGAAGGATTGTTATAGAAATAAAAATAAATTTATGTAATTTACTATTTTTTTCAAGGAAGGATCTGTAAATAAACAATGCCGAAAGCGAAGTAAAAACAGCCAATAAAACAGATAAAATCGAAATCGTCATACTATTAAAAATACTGTTAAGAAAACTAGCCGATAAGAGCAATTGAGAATTAAAGTTAATTAGACCTTTAATCAAAATCAAAAAAGGAATTAAAAAATAGAATACGACCATATATAACAAGAGTGAAATTAAGGTATTTTTTGGAAACCTTGAAATAGAAGTTTTATTAATATGAAATGATTGATCGTAATTTTGATTAAACATGATCAAGCTAGATAAAAATAGCATTAAAATTAATTGAGTTATACCCAAAGCCATTCCCGAATAGAGGTCAGCGTTAAAAATAATTGATTGATAAATTGAAAGTTCGATCGTCACCAAATGGGGTGAGCTTGATAGTAAATAAAGAATTGTAAAATTACTTGCACAGAAAATTAAAGTTAGAATTATAATAGGTCTATAGCCTTGAAATAAGTATCTCCTAATTTGTAATCTAACTGCTGTCCAAAAGGTTATATTATTGGATTTTAAAATTTTGATATAATTTTCTGGGAGGTTAACTAGCTTTCGAAAAAAGAAATTAGTATTAAAAGCTATATTAAAATATGAAGTTACATAAATAATTCCAAAAAGTGAGAAAATTTTAAACTCATAATTTAAAGAAAGAAGACTAAAAAATTTACTTAAAACACCATTAGAGCTGTAAAAAAAAATAATGCCAAAAGAGACAAAAATTACAGGCAAAATAAAACAAAAATTTAAAAAAGCAGAGATCAATCTCTGATTTTTTCCCGAAAGGTATAATACCAAGCTAAAAATAAATCCAAAAACTGAAGAAAAAAGAGTAGCGACTGTAGCTTGGAAAAAAGTAAAAAATATAGCGTTTGAGTAGTTTAAAATATTAAAAATAAAATTATCTGGCTTTGTAATGAAAAAAAATATTCCTGTTACAAAAATAAAACAAAGAGTGGTCAAATAAAAATGATATGGAAACCTAATTAAAAAGTTTTCCATAAAATTAGTATATTTACTCACTTAATGATTCTTCCCAATTTGAAATCCACTTTTCTTTCTCATTCAAAGATGGAAAAACCTGGTCCAAGGACTTAGGCTTTGGTGCAGAGCTATAGAAATCACTTTGAGAACCTTGAAGATCAATTACTGGGTACATCCAGTTACCTTGAGGAATATGTTTTTGGAAGTCTTCAGATAATGAAAATTCTAAAAAGGTCCTTGCTAAATCAATATTAGATGCATTTTTTAAGATACCCATTGCTTCAATTTGAACGGCATGTCCTTCAATCATATTTAATGATTGATAATTGGTATTACCTTCAATTAATGAATGGTAAGCTGGTGACGTTGTGTAACTCAATACAATATCGCTCTCTCCCTCTAAGAATAATCCATAACCATCTGACCAACTTTTAGATGTGATTACGATTTGATCCTGTAAATTTTTCCAAAATTCAACTGCATCCTCTTGATACACCTGGTCAATCCATTTGGCCAAACCTAAACCTGGTGTTGAATATCTGGGATCCATTATTATTAAGGAAATTTCATTTCTTGAGGCTAGTTCATCAAAAGATTGAGGCGGTGTAGAAAGTTTTGTTTGATCATAAATAAAACTGAAGTAACCATAGTCAAATGGTGTAAAAAATTTATTACTCCAATCAATATCTAAATTAAATTCTTCAATTTTGTGCTCCAAAAATAATTCATATTCTTCAGCCTCCTTGATTAAAGAGTCATCTAAGCCTAAAAGAATATCAAAGCCTTCATTATTTTTTGTAAGTTTAACTCTTGATAAAAGAGCTCCTGAAGAGTCTGCAGTATTCCAAACTAGATCGCAATTACAAATAGACTCAAATTCTTTTTCTATATTAGGTCCAGGTCCCCAATCAGAATTAAAAGATCCATAAGTTAGTACTTTTAATTCTTGTTTCGCCAAGACTTGGAGTGGGAAAAATAATATAATAGTCAATAATTTTAAATTCATCTTTAATCCTTTCATTAACAAGGAACCAAGATTGCACATTGGTAGGGAAATTAACTTCCTACGCCGGCATTATCCGGTTCAGGTTCTAGGGTTAAGGAAATCCTTTCTCAGCTTTTTAAAAAGCACCCCTGTTAATTAAGACAATATCAAGAAGCTATATCTATTTAAAGACATATATTTACTTCTTAAAAAATATTGTTAATTTGAGTGACCATGAAAATAATTAGTAACTTTTATGATGGAAAATTCATCAAAAGTAAATCTACTGATAAACTATCTCTCTATAAGCCCACCACTGGGGAAGAATATGCTCATATTCCAATTACTACAGATAAAGAATTTCAATCAATTATAGATAAAATGAAAATTGCTCAAGCATCTTGGGCAAATACTCCAATAACAAAAAGAAGTTCTATTCTCTTTAAATTTAAAAATTTAATTGAAAAAAACTTCGATGATATTGCTCGCATTATATCTGAAGAGCATGGAAAAGTGTTCTCTGATGCCAAAGGCTCTCTACAAAGAGGTTTAGAAGTAGTAGATTTTGCATGTGGTATACCCCACCTTCTTAAAGGTAATCACTCTATAAATGTAGGAACTAATGTTGACTCTTTTGATATTAAACAACCCCTAGGGCTCTGTGCAGGCATAACTCCCTTTAATTTTCCCGCAATGGTTCCAATGTGGATGTTTCCTATTTCTATAGCATGTGGGAATGCTTTTATGCTTAAACCCTCAGAGAAAGTTCCACAGTGTTCTTTAAAACTTGGAGAATTATTAAATGAAGCAGGATTGCCAGAAAATATTTTAACTATAGTCAATGGAGATAAAAGTGTTGTTGATAAAATTCTCCAATCACCTGATATTTCTTCAGTTAGTTTTGTTGGCTCAACTCCTGTAGCAAAATATATTTATACTGAGTGCGCGAAGTATAATAAGCGTGTCCAAGCCTTGGGTGGTGCAAAAAATCATATGTTAATTATGGAGGATGCAAACTTAGAGGATGCCGTTAATGGTTTAATAGGCGCTGCTTTTGGTTCAGCTGGAGAAAGATGTATGGCTACTTCCGTTGCGCTCCCTATTGGAAAAATTCAAAAACCCTTTATGGAGCTTCTTAAAGAAAAAGCCTCTCAAATAAAAGTTGGCGAGTCTCTTGACCCTCAAAGTGAAATGGGACCTTTAATTACAAAAGAACATAAAGAAAAAGTTTTAAGTTATATAGAAAAAGGAATATCAGAGGGAGCCGCTCTCGAAATGGATGGAAGAAAAATAAATCTTCAAGGTTTTGAAAATGGTAATTTTGTTGGTCCAACAATTTTTAATAATGTTTCAACTGATATGACGATATACAAAGAAGAAATTTTTGGTCCTGTCTTATCAGTTGTTAATTTAGATCATTTTGATGATGCTATGAATATTATCAATAATCATGAATTTGGAAATGGAACTTCAATTTATACCTCCAACGGAACCTTTGCTCGTAATTTTATGAAAAACGTTCAAATTGGTATGGTTGGGATTAATGTCCCTATCCCTGTACCTATGGCCTTTTATAGCTTTGGAGGTTGGAAGGGGTCAATCTTTGGAGGTCATGGAATGCATGGCGAAGAAGGAATTAATTTTTATACTAAAAGAAAGACAATTACTTCAAGATGGCCTGAAGATGTCGCAGGGGCTTCTCTAAACATGCCAACTATGAAATAGTAAATTATGGACAAATTTAAAGATAGAGAAAAAGCATTTGAGGCTGAACAAAGCCACAAAGAACAAACAGAGTTTGATAAAAGAAACTCGAGAAATAAAATTTTTGCTGAATACATATTGGATCATATTGGCCAACAAGATAACAACGAGCTACTTAAAGAAATTGTTCTCTCTGACTTAGAAGAACCTGGCGATGAAGATATTATTAGAAAGTCTTTAGAGTTACTTGATCAGCACAATGGAACCCTGACTAGGGATGATCTTCTAAAAAAATTATCAGAAATTTAGATTAGCTAACTACCAGCTACCTGTATTTTCCATACTTGACCATGGCTCTTGTGGTTCAAGCTTATCACCTTTTTGAAGTAACTCGATTGATATTCCATCAGGAGAATTAATAAAAGCCATATAGCCATCTCGTGGAGGGCGGTTAATAACCACGTCATTATCTTGTAATTTTTGACAAGTCTCATAGATGTTATCAACTTTAAAAGCTAAGTGCCCAAAGTTTCTGCCACCTGTATAATCTTCCTTATCCCAATTATAAGTTAACTCTATTAGAGGTTTTCTACTTTCCTCAGCAAGATTTTTATCTTCCGGGGCGCACAAAAAAATAAGTGTAAAACGACCTTTTTCATTATCTTTTCTAGAAAATTCAATTAATCCAAGTTTATTGCAATAAAAGTCTAGTGACTCATCTAAGTCGCTTATTCTAACCATAGTATGTAAAAATTCCATAAACTCTAAATATCAAAAATTCAATTGAAAGTCTAATTGCATCTATTATTAATAAAAAAATTGACTAAAAAATAATTTCATCCTTGAAAAATCCAAAATGAATTAGGACAAGTTTCTTAGTTTAAAATTGCTTGTTAGCTCCAAGAACGATCTGCTTTTTTAAAACTCTTTCTCGATAGAAAATATAAGAGACACTCAAAATTATGATCAATCCTCCTATAAAAACATTTAAAGTAATAAATTCTTGAAAAAAGATATAACCAATGAAAAAAGACCAAATGACTGAAGAAAAATCTAGTGGCGCTAAAAGTGAGGCATCTGCTAATTGGAAAGATTTTGTCAGACAAATTTGCGCAATAAAGCCTAAAAAGCCTGAAGCAACCATAAATAAAAGATCATAATTTTGAGGCCATATCCAAGTATCATTATAAAAAAATAAACTGATAAATGTGCATAAGGCGGTAAATATCCAAACTGATAAAATATTATTATTTGTAAGTAAGATTTTTTTCAGAAAAATAACAGCAATAGATAGAAAAAAACTAGCTATCAAAGGTAAAAATGAATAATTAGAGAATAATGCTGCCCCAGGATTAAGAATTATAACAACTCCTATAAAACCCACAATTACGGCTAGTATTCTTCGGTATCCTATTTTTTCTCCCAAAAAGAAAACTGACAAGATGGAAATAAAAAAAACCGAGGAAAAGCTTATTGTTTGCATTTCAACAAGAGGTACATATCGTATAGAGATGAAAAATAAACTCATTGCCGAAATGCCAATAATCGCTCTTCCAAAATGCAAAGGGTAATTATTAATTGATGCTATTTTTAGATTAAGAAAGTAAATTACAAAAAAAAGTGGAATTAAGGCAAAAAAATTTCTAAAAAAAACAACCTGAAATAAAGGGATATGATCACCAGTTGCTTTAATGCACACACTCATTAAAACAAAGAATAAAACGGATAAGGATTTATAGATAAATGCTGACATTTAAACAAACTAACTATATTAAATATGCATGAATTTACTAATAGTTAATGGGTATGATAAAAATGGTTGGGGAAAATTAGCTAAATACAAATTACAACCCATTTGTGAATTTTACAGAGACCAATTAAAATTTATTAATCCCAAAATTAAAACTAATTTTATCTATCCATCTATGGATTTAAAAAAAGTTTATGATGATAGCTTTTTTCTCTCTTTTGATGGAATTGTTTGGACTGGTTCCAGTTTAAATATTTATGACAATACCAAAGAGATTAAAAACCAGATTTCTCTCATGAAAAAATTATCACAATTACCAGTTAAAATGTTTGGTAGCTGTTGGGGAATGCAACTTTACAGCGTTTGTAATGGTGGGATGGTTTCTAAAAATATTAAAGGGCGCGAAATTGGGATTGCATATAACATTACACTCAATAATGACGGGGTTAAGCATCCTCTTTATCACAAAAAACCAAAAATTTTTGATGCTTTTGCATCTCATCTTGATCACATAACCACTCTTCCCAAAAAATCTAAAGTTTTATCAGATAACCATTATTCAATTCAGGCGCTTTCTTCATCTAGATTTTGGGGCACACAATACCATCCAGAATTTAATTTTAAATATACTGGGCAGATAATGAATGCTAGGAAGAAAATACTTTTAAATGAAAAACTTTTTTCAAAAAATCAAATTGAGCAGTTGATTAAAGATTTTAAAAAACCAAAACCAGAGAGCTATAGTAAATCATTACATAATTTTAAATTAAGAACTTTAGAATTAGCTAATTGGATGAAATGGCTAAAAACTAATTAATAGATTTTTTTTAATTCTGATAAATTTTTACAAATTTTGAAGTAACTACCAAAACTCTTATAAGCAAAACCTTGAGCTATAGTTTTTTGATATTGTTTAATTAAATCTGACCAATAATTTTTATGATTAAAAATAATAAATTTTTTATTCTTTATTACATCCAATTGCAAAGCGCTTAAAACCAATCCAATTTCTTCTATAGTCCCTCCCCCTCCTGGAAGGGCTATGAAACTATCTGATATTGAAAGGAATTTTTTTTTTCTTTGCTCCATTGTTTTCGTTATATGTAACTCATCTATTTGACGGTGTATTGCTTCACGACTCTCTAAAAAATTAGGAATAATTCCAGTAACATGAGCTTTATTTTTTAATGCTGTATTTGCCACTACTCCCATTAATCCATTTTCGCCACCACCATAAACGATATCATATTTTTTTTTTGCTAAATATTGAGTCACCTTCACAGCAATATTTTTATATTCTTTATTAGTGCCAAACATCGATCCACAGAAGATAGCAACTTTATGGTTAGAATTTTTTATTTTCATTTATTATTCACTGCTATATTAATGTTAAAACTATGAAAAAAAATAACAATATTGCTGAACTCAAAAAAGTTAGATTAAAGATTGATGACATTGATAGTAAAATTATAAAATTGATTGCTGATAGATTTAAAGAAATCCATAAAGTAACCAAGTTAAAGGATGATCAAGACCAAATCATTGATCATGAGAGAATTACTCATATTTTAAAGTCCGTACAAACTAAAGCAAAAAAAAATAAAATCGATCCTGATATTACTACTCGTATATGGCAGATATTCATTCAAGAAGCAATTAAATTAGAATACTCAAAGATTAAAAAAACTAAATAACAGCTAACACTAACATAATAAATAATATTGTTATCATCAGTAAACCTGCAAAACCAGGTGTGGTAACTTTAATATAAGATAAATTAGCAAACTTTTTTGATCTGCCTAAAATCAGATCGAACAATATAGATAATACTTCATAAAATTTGATAATAATTTTTTGCAAAGTTTGAAATAAAGGTTTTCCAATCCCAGGGAGCATTTTTCGATAGAACCAGTCAGAATTAAGAACAGTAGATTTAATTTCAGATGGATATAGCTTAAATTTAACTAAAAATAAAAATGCTAAAATTGCAAACACTAAAAGTTGTAATTGGCTTATTACATGATCAATAGTATACGGTTGATAATTTACTGAATAAGGCAATATGGAATATAGATATTTTGGATAAACGCCTATACCAATACACAAGAATGCAGCCACTCCCATTGCTATTAACATGTTTATAGGTGCCTCTTTTACCTTTGTTTTTCTTTCATGAGCAAAAAAAGCAAAGTAAGGGATTTTTATTCCTGAATGTTCAAGAACACCAGCAGAGGCAAAAAATAAAACAAAATAAATTAGGATTAAACCTTGACCACCTAAAGCAGACATAATTAAAGACTTGGCTACAAAACCACTAAATAAAGGGAAAGCAGAAATGGACATCGCTCCTATGATGCAAAAAATAGTTGTAAGTGGCATATATTTATAAAGACCCCCCAGCTCAGAGGCTTTTGTTGTTCCTACTCTATGAAGCACTGCACCCATGCTCATAAACAATAAAGCCTTGTATATTATATGAACAAAGGCATGAGCTACCGTGCCATTTAAAGATAATTCTGTACCAATACCAATCCCAACAACCATAAAACCTAACTGATTGTTAAGACTAAATGAAAGAACTCTTCTTAAGTCGTTTTCAATTACAGCAAAGAATACAGGAAAAGCTGTCATAATTGCTCCTATCCAAATTAGAGTTTCAGTACCAGGAAACGTTCTAGCCAATGCATATATAGCTAATTTCGTTGTAAATGCTGATAGAGCTACTGTGCCTGTCGGAGATGACTCAGGATAAGAGTCTTGAAGCCAGCCATTTAAAAATGGAAATGCTGCTTTTATGCCAAAAGCTAAAAAAATAAATACTCCAAAATTGCTAGATAAGTCTAATTTAGTTAATTCATGGTTGCCTGTTTGATAAACCATCATACTTGCACCTATTAATAACAACACGCCTGAGCAAACTTGGATGATTAGGTATCTCATGGCAGAGTTTCTTGCAGAAACTGTATTACCAGCAAGTACGATGAAAACAGAGGTTAATGCGGTAGCTTCCCACCAGATAAATAAGCTAAAAAAATCTCCAGCATGAAGAGCCCCTATAGCCGAACCTGCATAGGCAAGAGTGGCCATATTTTCCATCAAATTTTTATTATGCCATCCGTAAATAATTACTAATAGAGAAGCTAGATGAAAAATAATAGCAAATGGTAAAGTTAAATTATCAGAATGGTACAATGTTAAATTGAAACCTAATATCTCCCAAGTCAGAAATGTTCCAAAACCATTTAAAAGTGATAGTGACGATAAGAATACTGATAAAAGCATCGCAGGTTGTCTGAAATAATTTGGGATTACAGGCAATAACATGGAAGCAATTATCATCCATAAGCCAGGGATCATACTACTTGTCATAGTAATCCTCCTTTCTCATAAGAATTTTTCTTAAATGCTTGCCAACAATGACAATGAAAACAAAACAAATAAAACCAAAAATAGCAGGAAAACCAATTATTTCCTCTAAATGAAAATAGGCATGGCGATATATGGTAAAATCAATTATTAAAAGCAGTCCTGCAACAGCAATTATAAATTGAGTGAAGTATTTGGCATAAGTCTTTAGATTGTTATTTTTCATTAAGCAACCACACCATTAATAATATTTAAAAAGTAATTTGAAAAAAAGAATAAGAATAAACAACCTACTCCGGTAATCACAGGCGGCCATACAGTCAATGGTGCTTTGGTAATATTTATATTTTTTATATTTTTTTTATTAAATGCAATAAATACTGGTTGTAGTAAATAATAAATATTTAATAAAGAAGAAATACCTAACAAGACAGCCACGAATAAAAAATCAGCTTCAAGTGAACCTATAACTAAAAACAACTTACTCCATGATCCTATCAAAGGCGGAACGCCAATTATTGATAATGCCCCTAAAATATAAGCAAAAAATATCATTGGAGTTTTAAATCCTAGCCCTCCTAATTCACTAATCTTTTTTACATGAGCGGTAACATAAATAGCCCCAGCACAAAAAAACAAAGTTATTTTTCCTGCAGCGTGCGTAATGATGTGAAAAGAAGCCCCTTTAAGTGCAAAAGTAGTTGCCAAAGCCGCTCCTAAAATTATGTAAGATAACTGACTAATAGTTGAATAAGCTAGTCTTGCTTTTAAGTCATCCTTAGAAATAGCGATAATACTTGCTGTCAAAATTGTAAAAGAGGATAACCAAACAAGCCAATTTGATGCCTTACTTTGAAGTAAGTAATCAGGGCCAATAATATAAACAACTACCATTAAGAAACTAAAAACTCCCGCTTTAACAACAGCAACAGCATGAAGAAGCGCTGAGACAGGAGTTGGCGCAACCATCGCTGCTGGAAGCCATCTGTGAATGGGCATAATAGCTGCTTTCCCAATTCCAAAAACTAACATGGCTACTAAAAACATGAGGTATTCTGTTGGAAACTTCCCTTCTAAAATTCCTCCAGGTGTAAAATTTAAACTTCCTGTTTCAAGCCATACCCAGAAAATAGCAGGTAAGAACAAAACTAAAGAGGTTCCAACCAAGATAGACAAATATACCCTACCAGCTGCTTGGGACTCGGCATCTTGTTTATGCCCGACTAAAGGGAAAGTTGAAAAAGTTAAAATTTCATAAAAAATGAACAACATAAGTAAATTTCCAGACCATGCAATAGCCAAGGCTGCATGAATAGCTATTGAGTAAAAGATTACAAACCTTGTTTGGTTTTTTTCTCCTGCCCCTCTCATATACCCCACAGTATAGATTGAAGCTAATATCCATAATGATGATGCTACTAAACTAAAAATCGAACCTAATGGGGTAATGTTAAAAAGAAAATCTACTCCATCAAATAAAGTAAATAAATTTATTGAATATTGTTCTTCAGCTTGAAGTCCATTGAATATTTTAAGACTAATTAAAAAAGTAATTATACCTCCAATAACACCAAATGAGTCACGGACATTTATGTTATTTTTGAAACAATAGGATCCAAAGGCTGCAAATAAAGGTGTGAGTAAACCTAAAATCAATAAATCTTCGTTAGTCAATTAGAACCTCCTAAGATTAGAGACTCTGAAGCAATAGATGAGAATTCAATTATCGAAGATGAGAAGATACCAAAATAAATAATTGATATTGCTATTATCCATATTGGTATGTAAATTGCCGGATCTTCTGTTTTCGCCTCATAGCCTTTTGAGCTAAAAAATAATTTTTCAACAATTTTCCAAAAATAAATCACTGCTAATGCGGAACTTAAAGCCACAAGACCTATAGTTAAAAACATTTCATTGCTGTAAAGTGCCTGAAATATGTAGAGTTTTGAAATAAAGCCATTGGTTAAAGGTAGGCCGATTAGTGAAAGTCCACATATTAATAATGCATAAGAAGTAATTGGATACTTTTGCCCATAGCCCTCGATACTTTCTAAAGTGACTCGATCATTTAAAGAAATTGCTAAATAACCAACAGCCATGAAGAGACCTCCTTTAATTAAAGCATGATTAAAAATATGAACAAAACCTGCAAGGACCCCGCTATTATCATTTATACTAAAAGCAAGAGTTATATATCCAATTTGAGCAATTGAGGAATAGGCTAATAATTTTTTTATATCATTTTGGTAAATAGCAATAATTGTTCCAACAAAAATAGCGATCAAAGAGAGTGGAAGTAAAATGTAATCTAAAAAAATTTCTAAATAACCATTATAAATTGAGAATACTTCATACAAAATTCTCACAAAAAAAATTAGAATAGCTTTGGTAGCCAAGGCTGCAAAAAGAGTTGAAACTGCAGATGGTGCATAACTATATGCAGGAGGAAGCCACAAGTGAAGTGGAAATACTGCTGACTTAACCATTAAACCAATAAGCATAAATGACATACCAGCAAAGATTGCTAACTGACCTTCTGAATATTGACTAAGTTGGATAATTAAATCATTCATATTAAGTGTGCCTGTCATTGCATAAGCAAATCCTACACCTATGACATAGAATGTAGCTCCAATAGCGCCAATCACTAAATAATTGAAGGCAGCAAGTAATGCCTTTCTATTTGTTCCAGCTCCCAAGGAAATCAGAGAAATAGATGACAATGCAGATATTTCTAAAAAAACAAATAAATTAAAAATATCATTAGTTAAAATTATTCCATTTAAGCTTCCAATTGCTAATAACCATAGAGAATATGCTTTACCTGAGTCTTCTGGATCTATTTCAGATAAAAATATCTTTCTTGAGTAAATCGATGTTACTAAAACAAAAGCAGAAAATAGAAGTTGTAAACCAATATTTACTCCATCTAATTTAAAAGATATACCCCAAGGTGGAGGCCAATTACCAAATTCATAAATAATCGTCCCAAAAGAAGAAAAGCTCTGAAAAAGCTCAAAAGATAACAATAAATGAAAAACTAATGTAACGATTGTTATGAACCAAGCCAGTCTTGAAGAAGGAATAAAAGCTATAATAGCCGCTATTATTAAAGGTAAAACTACAACTAGAGCAGGTGCATCATCTAAAAGTATATTCATTTTAGCTGTTTTCCTTTAGCTCTTCTTTTTTAATTTCATTTTCTTCGACAGAGCCATAATTTTTATAAATTTGAAGTACTATAGCTAACCCAAGTGCAGATGTAGCCACCCCAACGACAATTGCGGTTAGGATAAGAACATGAGGAAGAGGATTAGAGTAAACATTATTTATGGAATTCAATATTGGAGCAGTGCCATCTATAATTTTTGCTAAAGAAACAAAAAAAACAAATACTGATGTTTGAAAAATAGCCAATCCAACAATTTTTTTAATATAATTTTGGCTTGTAATGATTATAAAAAGTCCACTTACCATTAAAATTACAAAAGCGAAGTGGTTCCAAAAATATAAAAAATTAGTCATCTTTAATCCTAAAAGAAGCAAAAGAGTGATATAGGGCTATCATCACAGTGGCTACAGTTATACCAACACCAAGTTCTACTAAAATAATACCTATATGCTGGCCAGATGATCTGTCAGAGGCTAAAACATTATAATCTAAATAGTTGCCATTTAAAAAAATAGACACTATTCCTACCCCTGCATAAAGTAGAACACCAAAACACATTAGATATTGATTAATTTTTACAGGCACTAAGGTTTCACCTTTTTTTATACCAAAAATCATAGAATAAAGAATGAAAGCCGCTGCAATAATAACACCAGCTTGAAATCCTCCACCTGGACCATAGTCGCCATGAAATTGCACATACAATCCAAAAATAATAATTGGGGCAAAAAGTATTCGGCTGACAATATTCAAAATGGGACTAGATGAAATATTATCCTTCATTTTTTTTTACCTTCTTTTTAAATTTAGTTTTTCTATTTAATGTATTGCTCGTAAGTAATACGATAACTCCTAGTCCAGCGGTAAAGATAACTATTGTTTCACCTAAAGTGTCAAATCCTCTATAACTAGCTAAAATATTTGTAACTACATTAGGTATATGAAATATAGATTTGCTCTCTTTAATATATTCAGGGGTTACATGAAGATGAATGGGAGCATTGGGGTCTCCCAAAAGGGGTAAATTAGCTATAATTAGCATAAGCACTATGACTATTGAAACTGACAAAACGATACTTGGGAATAAGTTTAATAATTGATTTTTCTTTCCTTCAGGTAATTTAGCAACTGCCATCACCATTAAAATAGTAGAAATTCCTGAACCTACTGCTGCCTCTGTAAAAGCCACATCGACGGCATCAAGATTTACATAAATAGCAGCACAAACTAATGTAAAAATTCCTGTCAGAGCTACAATAGATATTAATGATGTTGTCTTAAATATATAAAAAGTAGTTAATAGTAAAATTGAGATAAGAAAAAAGTTTATTATTAAAAAATTCATTTTCTTTTAAATTTTGCTTTTGGTTTATGCCCAGACTCATGGGCAAACAAAGAAATAGCATGACTAGATATAGGACTAGTAAATAATATAAATAGAGGAATTAGTAAAAGTTTTAAACTTAATAGGGAAAATCCTGAGTGAATAATTAGAGATAAAATTATAAATCCAGTACCTAAAGTATCTATTAAACCTGCTGCATGTGTTCTACTAAAAACATCAGGCAGTTTTATTAGACCCACACTTCCTGATAAAATAAAAAAACAACCTAGAAATAGAAAAAAAATTGTAGAATAGTGAATTAGGTATTCCACTAAACTTTCTTTTTACCTTTCATTTTATAGAATTTCAAAATAGCAATAGTTCCTAAGAAATTTAAAAGAATATACATTAAGGCTATATCAACAAAGTCTGGTCTATTAAATGCAAATCCATGAACTGCAATACCTAAAGCCATAATAGTTCCAATACTTGATATAGATAAAATTCTGTCAAAAGGTGTTGGACCTTTTGCAGCTCTGTAAAAGCAAAAAAGTATCGACAAACCTAATATCGCAAGGGCAATAAAAAAAATCATTTATGCAACTCTCTAATCAATTTATCCATCTCACCTGATTGTAAATCTTCAGATAGTTCTTTGCTTAAAGCGTGGACTAAAAAAGTATCTTTATCTATTTCAATAGTTACTGTACCCGGGGTTAATGTAATTGCGTTAGCATAGTTTGCTTTACCCGTGTCATTTTTTTGAGAAGCTTTAACTTTAATTAGTTCTGGGCTGTAATTACCTTTCCAGATAATTTTCGTAGTGGTTAGGCCTGATTTAATTATTTCTTTAATTAACCAAATCCAATAGATGGGTAATTTAACTATAAGTTTGAGTGGGAGTACATCATAGCTTAGTGATTTAGATCTTGCTGACATCCATAAGACAAATATTACACTTATGAGACCAAAAAAGATTAAAAGTGATTTTAAATAGCCGGAAAGAACGAACCATAATGCAAAAAGCATTAAAAAATAAACAATTATGGAAGCTATCTTTAGTGAATCAGAGTTGTTTTTAGGCACTAAAAAGTATTATGAGAATAAATCGCCTTCTGTAAACACTGCTGTGTTCATGTCTTTCACATAAAGTTTTCCTTGATCTGATTTAAATCTTGAAACTTCAATGAAACCACCTTTTACAGCTATTCGAATATTTTCAGCATTGATGGAAATAATTTGTCCTGGGAAGTGTTCAGCACTTTGCTCATCAATAAACTTTGTGTCAACAAAAGTAAATTCATCTCCCATAAATTCTGCCCAAGCTCCTGGTTGTGGATTACATCCTCTGATTAGGTTATAGACTTCTCTACCTGGTTTTTTCCAATCAATTCTAGCATCTGCTTTTTTACACCAAGACTCATAAGTTGCTTTTGATTCTTCCTGAGTTATTCGAGGGGCATTTCCTGCGGCTATCATGTCCGCAGCTTCAACACAAGCATCGACTCCTAAAGGGAAGATCTTTGAAAAATAAACATCTCCTAATGTATCATCTGGTCCAATTTCAACTTCTTTTTGAAGTAAAATTTCACCTTCATCTAGCCCATCATTTGGATAAAAAATTGTTAAACCAGTCTTCTCTGATCCCCAGATAATCGGCCAGTTAATGGAACTTGGGCCTCTGTGTAAAGGAAGAAGAGATGGATGAAAGCATATTGAACCATGTTTAGGAATGTCTCTAGCTGCATCTGGAACAAAAATAATCACATAAGCCATCACACACAAATCTGCGTCATGAGACTTAATCTGATCTAAAACTTCTTGATCTTTAAAATTTGAGGGTTGAAAGACAGGAAGACCGACACTTTGAGCATACTCTTTTACCGGATCTAATGGCTTACCCTCTTTATCTGGGGCGCAGTAAACAGCAACTATTTCATGATCTGTTCCTGTATGAAATTTTTCTAAGGCACTTTTACCAAATGCCTGTTGTCCCATAAGTATAATTTTCATTTATTTTTTCTCCCTATGTTAATGTTAAACAGCTCCAGCTTCCCTGACAGCTTTAATTTCCTCATCACTCATATTACAAAATTCTTTAAGTATTTCATCAGTATGTTCACCTAATAAGGGTGATCTTTTTACTACTGCTGGGGAGTCTGATAATTTAATTGGATTACCAACTGTTAAATATTTTCCTCTAACTGGATGATCCACCTCGACGACAGTACCGGTATCTCTAAGGCCTGGGTCTTCGGCTATTTCTTTCATAGAAAGAATAGGGCCTACTGGAATATCCAAAGGATTACAAATCTCCATAACTTCAAATTTTGTTTTAGTTTTTGTCCATGACTCAATAGTATCAAATATGTCATTCAATCGTGGTAGTCTTGCCTCCGGTGTTGAGTAGTTCTCATCTTCTTTCCATTCTGGTTTTCCAATAACATCACATACTTTTTCCCAAACTGCTGCTTGAGTAATGAAATAAGTGTATGCATTAGGGTCGGTTTCCCAACCTTTGCATTTGAGAATTCTACCTGGCTGTCCTCCACCAGAGTCATTGCCAGCTCGTGGTGTAGAGTCACCAAAAGGAATATCTTCACCATACTGTGAGTATTCTTTCAAAGGTCCTCTCTCTAGTCTTTGTTGATCACGTAGCTTTACTCTACATAGGTTTAAAACACCATCCTGCATAGCTGCGGATACTTTTTGACCTTTACCTGATTTTTCTCGATGAAAAAGCGCCGTAACTATTCCAAGAGCTAAATGAAGACCAGTTCCACTGTCACCAATTTGAGCACCAGTGACTAAAGGCACCTCACCTAACATACCTGTGGTTGAGGCAGATCCGCCAGCACACTGGGCTACGTTTTCATATACTTTACACTCTTCATATTTTCCTGGGCCAAAACCCTTAACAGAGGCATAAATCATTCTGGGATTGATCTCTTGAATTTTTTCCCAAGTAAAGCCCATACGGTCCAACGCTCCAGGAGCAAAGTTTTCTACCATCACGTCACATTCCTTTATTAACTGAGTGAAAATTTTCGCCCCTTCAGGTTTTTTTGGGTTAAGCGTAATGCTTCTCTTGTTAGAATTGAGCATTGTAAAGTAGAGGCTATCCGCTTCAGCGACATCTCTAAGTTGGCCACGAGTGGCATCTCCTACACCTGGACGCTCAACTTTAACAACATCCGCACCAAACCATGCCAATAATTGAGTGCATGTTGGGCCTGACTGAACATGGGTCATGTCCAGAACTTTTACACCTTTGAGAGCTTCCATCGTTTGAATTATTTGTACATTGTCTGGTTTTTAGTACCAGGTGCAAATTCTTCTTTATCAACCCAAATGTTAACGATAGCTGGAATACCAGATTTAACAGCTTCTCTTGCTCTTTGAAGAGCTGGTTGGATATCTTTTGCTTCTCTTACAGCTTCTCCATGTCCTCCAAGAATTTTTGCAAATTCATCGAAGTTAACGTCACCAAGGATGTTTCCAACGTTTCCTTTTTCTTCGCCATATTTCATGATCTGACCGAAACGAATTTGGTTTTGTGCAGAGTTGTTTCCGATAACAGTAAGAACTGGGGCCTTGTGTCTAATAAAAGCTTCAAAATCCATACCAGTCATAGAGAAAGCACCATCTCCACAGTATAATAAAACTTCTTTTTCAGGAGCAGCAATCTTCGCTGCTAAAGCATAAGGCACGCCAACACCTAAAGTTCCTAATGGACCTGGATCCATCCAAGCACCTGGTTGTCTTGGCTGCACAGCTTGAGCACTAATTGTTACCACATCTCCACCATCTCCAATATAAATGGTATCCTCATTGAGGAACTGATTTAATTCCCAAGCAACTCTATAAGGGCTAATTGGTGACTTATCAGTTGTAAAAGTTGGCATTAACTTTTCAAGAGCGGCTTCTTCGCCTGCTCTTAACTCATTAAACCAATCAGGCCTATCCTTCTTTGAGCCCGCTTCAGCAATTCCTTTTAAAGTAGTTCCAATATGACCGACTAAACCAAGAGAGATGTCTCTATTTTTTCCAACAGTTCTGTAATCCATATCAATTTGGATAACAGTAGCATTAGGATTTAATCTTTTTCCATAACCCATTCTGAAGTCAAATGGAGTTCCAACAATAATTATACAATCGGATTTTGTGAAAGCATTTCTTCGGGTTCTATGGAAGTGGTGAGAGTCTCCTGGAGGTAAAGAACCTCTTGCGGATCCATTAAGGTAAGCTGGGATATTCATATTTCTTACAAAATCAACTGCATCTTGAGTTGATTGACTTGTCCAAACTTGTTGACCTAAAAGAATACAGGGCCTTTCAGCTTTTGAAATAATGTCAGCTGCTTTTTGAACATCAACAGGATCTGCGAGAGTTTTAGAGGAGGCACTATATTTTCCTGTTTCTGGCACAACAGCTTTACTTAGGGGGATGGATGAGTCTAAAATATCTCTTGGGATCTCAAGAAAAGATGGTCCAAAAGAGCCATTTCTTGTTTCTCTAAATGCCATAGAAACCATATCAGCACATCTTTCCGTAGACATAACCGTAGCTGCAAATTTTGTAATTGGTTGCATCATATCAACGTGTGGAAGATCTTGGAGTGATCCCATCTTATGCTGAGTTAGAGAGCTTTGTCCACCAATCAATAACATTGGGATTTCAGCTCTAAATGCATTAGCCACGCCTGTGATAGCGTGAGTAGTTCCTGGACCTGCTGTAACCACTGCACAACCAGGTTTTCCAGTCATTCTGGCATATCCGTCAGCCGCATGTGAAGCAACTTCTTCATGTCTCACATCAATAATTTTAATTCCTTCATTTAAACAGCCATTGTAAATATCAATAATATGGCCCCCACATAGTGTGTAAATTACTTCAACGCCCTCAGCTTTGAGAGCTTTTGCTACTAGCTCACCGCCAGTAATCATTTGTTCGTTAGTTCCTGTAGACATTATTACCTCTCTCCTGGTGGTATAATGTATACCAGATTTTTTAATGTTGCAAAGTAATTTGGCTAGCTTTTTATGTTTTCTTGTATTTTATCTACTAGTGTTAAAGCATGATTTTTCAATAGTTTTTCTGCTTTTGCCTGCTGTCCTGCGACTAGAGATTTGACTATCTCATTGTGTTCATCAATTGATTGAATGGAGCGATTTGAATCAATAATGAATTTTTTTCTTAAATATTGGAGATGAATTAATTGCGATTCTAATATTTCTCCCATTAACCTAACCTTGGTAAGCTTCATAATATGCTCATGAAATTTGATGTTATCATTCGAATAATTATCAAGGTCAGAGAGCACATTGTCTTTAGAGTACTGACAAAACTTATTTAGGGACTCTATTTCTTCCTTGGAGGAGTTTTGGATTATTAAATGAGCAGCATAACCCTCGAGTCCAGCCCAAACTGTAACAATATCTATAAGTTCTTTTTTTGATTTTCGATGTACGAAAACGCCTCTTCTAGGAACTGTTTTAACAATACCTTCTTGTTCTAACTTCGCTACCGCTTCTCTTATAGGTGTTCTGCTAACTCCTAACTTTTCAGATAGTTGTCTTTCATCTAAGTGAAAGTCTGACTCTTTTAAATAAATGTTAAGAGATAAAATATATTTTTTAAGAGCGTCGTATACTTTGTTCTTCAGATTAACGGGTCCAATTTTTTGGATCATTAAATTACCTTAAGCTTTTTTAAAAATTTTTCTATAGATAGGGCCAAAAGCAGGCATGATAAGCAAAACAATGGCTATGTACATAATTACTGCAGCTATCGGCTTAGAGCCAAAATCAAAGAATATTCCCATACTTCCGTCTGATAAAATTAATGATTGTCTCATAGCTTTTTCAGCCAAAGGACCTAAAACGATCGATAAGACAGCTGGGGCTACAGGATAATCTAATTTTCTGAGCATATACCCTCCAAATCCAAACAATAACATCAACCAGACATCATGAAGGCTTTGCGTCGGTGCATAACCACCAGTAACACAAAGAACAAATATCACAGGAGCCAATATTGCAAAAGGAATTCTGAGAACCATTAAGAAGGCTGGTATTAAAGCAATGTTTAATACAAGAGTGAAAAAATTTGCGATATAAAGACTTCCAATTAATCCCCAGACAAATTCTGGTTGTTGTGTAAACAATAAAGGTCCTGGAGTTAAACCCCAAAGTATCATTCCTCCTAAAAGGATTGCGGTAGTAGGAGATCCGGGAATACCAAGAGTTAACATGGGTAACATACTTCCAGTGCTGGCAGAATTATTCGCGCACTCTGGGGCAACTACACCTGCAGGAACCCCGGTGCCAAATTCTTTTGAGTTCCTCGAAAGTTGTTTTGTTATGCCATAAGACATTAATGAAGCTGGTGTAGCGCCTGCAGCAGGCAAAATGCCTACAAAAAATCCTAAAAATGAGCCTATATTCATTGCCATAAATGTCTTTTTTAATGCAGAAAACGCTCTTCCTACTTCTTTCATATTTACAGAAAGCTTAGACATTTGAACCCTTCCTTTAGTTTCTTCAAGAGTCCATAACATTTCACCAATTCCATAAATACCTATGGCTAGAACTAAGAAATTTATTCCATGGAGAAAACCTGGAATATTAAAAAATATTAAGCGGGGTTTACCAGTAATTAAGTCTAGTCCTATTGTTGATAAAACTAATCCAATTAAAATAGAGAAAATTGTTTTAGGGATATCATCACCACCCAGGCCAACAAAAGTTGCAAAAGCCATAACCATTAAAGCAAAAGTTTCGGGAGCATTAAATCTCAAGGCTACTTCAGCAAGTGGTGGTGCGAATAAAGTGAATAAGATTACGGAAACAGTTCCACCTACAAACGAGCCCACGGCCGCTGCTGTGAGGGCAGTCATCGCCTCACCCTTTACAGCCAAAGGTCTTCCATCAAAAACTGTGGCTACGGCAGTTGATGCACCAGGTATGCCTAGCATCACAGAACTGATCGCACCTCCGTACATTGCTCCATAATAAACTGCTGCTAAAAAAATAATTGCAGCTGTAGGTGGCACAATAAAAGTAATCGGGATTAATATGGCAACACCATTGACTGAACCTAGGCCTGGCATAGCTCCAACAAATAAGCCTATAAGACAACCAAATATCAAAAGACCTAAATTTAACGGTTCAAATGATGTTACCATACCTTGAAGAAGTAAAGCAAAAGTTTCCATATGATTTATTTACCCTTCTGCATAAATTATTTTATGAATCTGTTAGCTAGAAAAACTAGGGCAGATGGTGAAAGTACAGTGATAATTATATATATCCATTTCATAAATAGTGAACTTGAACCATACATAACATCGTAAACCGGATAAAATAAAGGCTCAGATATTCCTTGAGGCAAAGGAATTTTTAACAACCATTCAAAAAATAAAAAAGTTAATATAGGAGTTGTTAAAGAAAATATAAGAATAAATGAATTACTTTTTTCACTAAAATATCTTAAATAAAAACCTAAGAAAAAAATTAGTGAAAAATAAATTCCCAAATATCCAATAGCAAAAACTAAAACTACAAGTGAAATTATAGTAACAGATACAAACTTAAAAGCCACAGCATCAATAAAAGGCTCGTTATTTGTGGATTGCGGAGATTTTTTTAAAATAAATTTAGTGATGGTAATTACAGTACAAATGAACATACCCAATGAGAGATAAAAGGGAATAAACCCAGCTCCCATATTTTCTTCCATACTCCAAGTAATTCTGTTTTGTGCACTCTTCCACATAAGAGCGGCTGAGCACAGTGCTAAAAATACAGCGACAGTTATTTCTGCCCTTCTTACTGTAAATTTAGAAACTATGCTCAATATACGCTCCTAATTTAAATATTAGTTAAAGTTTTTAATGATCTCACCGTGCTTAGCGTATTCAATTGCCAAGAAATCCTTAAGACCATATCCCTCTAACCAGCTCATTAACTTTCCATCGTCGATGTTGAAAGTTTGGAACTCGTCATCCCAGTATACTGTGTGTAAAAGACCTGTGTAGTAACTTACTACCTCAGCATCAACACCAGCAGGAGCCATGAATGCTCTCATCATGTAGTATTCAAGATCAGGATAACCTAACTCATATGAAGAAGGAACCTCTGGGAATGCAGGGTTTCTCTCAGGAGTCATCATTACTAGAGCTTTTGAGTCACCAGACTGGTAGAAACCCATTTGCTCAGAAGGATTGTTTAAAGTGAAGTCTGACTCACCGCCAACTAATCCCTTTGCAACAGCACCACCACCGTCATATGGTACGTACTTTGCATCAAATCCAAACTGACCTCTCATCATACCAAGAAGAAGTTCATCTTCTGACATACTTCCTGTACCACCCATTACAAGGCCATTACCTCTTGCCAGATCAATAAACTCATCAAAAGTATTTATGCCAGCAGTGTTTTTACCCTCTGTAGCAATCCATACTAAGAAAGTATCAGTAATTAATCTTGCCAATGGAGTGAAGTCATTGAAGAAGTCAATTCCTAATTCAGGCTGGTTAACAGGTGTAGTTAAAACGTTGTTAAGAGTAATGATAAGTGTGTGCTCATCACCAGCTTTTTTCTTAACATAAGTCATAGCTTCACCACCTGATCCACCTTTTTTATTGATTGGAATCACAGGCTTTGAAGCGTAGTCATTTTTCTCAATAACACCTTGTACAAGTCTTGCGATCTCGTCAGCTCCACCACCTTGTCCAGCTGGAATAATAAGCTCGATAGGCTTCTTCGGGCTAAAAGGTTTAGCAGAAGAAACTGAGCTAACAGCTACAAGTGAAAGGGAAACAACAACTAGCGCTAGTTTTTTAATAATTGTCATATTATTTCCTCCTAAAGATTTAATATTTAACATAGCATAAACTATTTAGAAAAATTGTATAAAAAAAAATTTTTTCAATATTCCATAGTATGAAACAATCATTAAATAAGTGTTGGCATACAATATATTTATGTATCCAAAAAATGTGTGATTATTTTTTTTATTTGTATAATGTATACCAGAGATTGGGATAAAAATTGAGATTTATAAATTTTAAAAATGAAAAACTCTTTTTAGATGAATGTGTAATAGAAGATCCTTTAGAAAAGCAAATACAAATTGAAGTTCACTCAACAAGTATAAATAGAGCAGACATATTACAAAAAAAAGGTCACTACCCTCCTCCCAAAGGAGAAAGTGAGATTATTGGATTAGAATGCGCAGGTATCATTTGTAAGATTGGGCCGAATTCAAGTAAATTTAAAGTTGGCGATAAAGTCTGTGCCATTTTAGGTGGTGGCGGGTACGCAGAATTTGTAAATGTCGATGAAAGACAAGTCATGCCAATCCCGTCTAATGTTAGTCTATTAGAAGCCGGGGCTCTTCCAGAGACTATTTTGACAGTCTATGAAAATATTTTCAATATTTCTGAATTTAAAAATAATGAAGTTGTACTAATTCATGGTGGGAGTAGCGGAATTGGAACAACTGCAATATCTATTTTGAAAAATTTTACTGATCATATTTATGTGACTGCAGGGTCAAAAGACAAATGTGATCAATGCATACAACTTGGCGCAAAAATGGCCATCAATTACAAAGAGGAAGACTTTGAGCAATATTTTGTTGATCAAAAAATCAAGGTTGATGTCATTTTAGATATGGTTGGTGGTTCATATTTCAAAAAAAATTTAAAAATACTCAATCAAAAAGGAAGACTTACCTATATAGCAGCTCTCGAAAGTATTAAGGCTGAGGCCAACCTTCTATATATCATGACTAAACAATTAAAAGTTTCTGGATCTACACTTAGATCAAGATCACCTGAGGAAAAAGGAAATATTGTCAATCAAGTTGTTGAACATATTTGGCCTTTAATAGAACAGGGAAAATACAAACCAACAATTTTCCAATCTTTCAATATGGAAGATGTGAATTTGGCTCATGAGTTAATGGAATCATCTGGCCATATTGGAAAAATTTTATTAGATATTAAAGGAGGATAAAAATGAACTTACATGAGTACCAAGCAAAAATATTACTTAAAAATAACGATGTAAGAGTTTTAGCTGGCAACCCAGTTTTAAACGATAACGAAATAGACTCTGCAGTTGACTCTATCCAGACACCTGTCATGGTCGTGAAATCACAAATCCATGCTGGTGGTCGAGGTGCAGGAAAATTTAAAGATAGCGGTGATGATAAAGGTGGAGTTCGAGTTTGTTTTTCCAAAGATGAAGCAAAAGAAAATGCTAAGAAAATGCTCGGTAAAACACTTGTTACCAAACAAACAGGTTCAGATGGTAAAGTAGTTAATCGTCTTTATATTGAAGAAGGCTGTGATATCAAAAAAGAATACTATCTGAGTATGTTAGTTGATCGATCAACCTCCTCCGTTTCAATTATTGCTTCAACCGAAGGTGGAATGGAAATTGAAGAAGTAGCAGAAAAAGAACCTGAAAAAATTATCACTGTAAATGTTCCAGGAGATAAATCTTTAGATCAAGCTAACTTAGATCGACTAGTTCAAGGTTTAGAAATTACTTCTGATCAGTCTGTAGATTTTTGTGATCAAATTCAAAAAATTTACACCACCTTTTTGTCTGCAGATGCTTCACTGGTTGAAGTAAATCCATTTGTTTTAACTGGAGATGGAAACTTCCTCGCACTTGATGCAAAAGTATCGATTGATGATAATGCTCTGTACAAACATAAAGATATTGCGGAGATGCGAGATGAAACAGAAGAAGATCCTTCTGAGATTGAAGCATCCAAACACGAATTAAACTATGTAAAATTAGATGGAAGCATTGGATGCATGGTGAATGGCGCAGGTCTAGCTATGGGCACTATGGATATTATCCAACTTCATGGTGGAAGCCCTGCAAACTTCTTAGATGTTGGTGGCGGAGCAACAAAAGAAAGAGTGGCAAAAGCATTTTCTATAATCCTTCAAGATCCAAATGTTAAAGTCATTCTGGTTAATATTTTTGGTGGTATTATGAAATGCGATATCATTGCTGAGGGTGTAGTCGCTGCAGCTAAAGAACTATCCATTCAAGTTCCTTTAGTAGTAAGACTAGAGGGAACGAATGTTGATCTTGGAAAAGAAATTCTTAATAAATCAGGTCTAGCTATTATTTCAGCAGATAATTTAGAAGACGCAGCTCAAAAAGCTGTCAGTGCTTTGAGTTAAAGGAGTAATTATGTCAGTATTAATTAATAAAGAAACTAAAGTAATTTGCCAGGGATTCACTGGTGCTCAAGGTACATTTCACTCAGAACAAGCAATTAAATATGGAACTCAAATGGTTGGTGGAGTAACCCCCAAAAAAGGTGGTCAAGAACATTTAGGTTTACCTGTCTTCAACACTGTTAAAGAGGCTAAAGAAAATACAGAAGCTAATGCTACTGTAATATATGTCCCTCCTCCTTTTGCAGCAGGCGCAATTATTGAAGCTATTGATGCTCAAATGGAATTAATTGTTTGTATTACTGAAGGTGTTCCAGTTCTAGACATGATGCAAGTTAAAGGAAAGTTAGAAAATTCCAATTCAAGACTTATTGGACCTAACTGCCCAGGCATCATTACTCCAGACGAATGTAAAATAGGTATTATGCCAGGCCATATTCATAAAAAAGGTAAAATCGGAGTTGTAAGTCGATCGGGAACCTTAACTTATGAAGCTGTAGCTCAAACTTCTGCAGTCGGTCTTGGTCAGTCAACATGTATTGGTATAGGTGGAGATCCAATAAATGGCACAAACTTCATCAACTGTTTAGACTTATTTTTAAAAGATCCTGAGACTGAGGGGATCATTATGATTGGTGAGATTGGTGGAACCGCTGAAGAAGAAGCAGCAGAATTTATCAAAAACTCCTCTATTAAAAAACCTGTAGCTTCTTTTATCGCGGGAGCTAGTGCCCCTGCTGGAAAAAGAATGGGTCACGCTGGTGCTATAATCTCAGGTGGAAAAGGAACTGCTGAGTCTAAATTTAATGCTCTTGAAGATGCGGGAGTTCATATTTCAAAATCACCAGCTAAATTAGGCGAGACTATTCAAAAAGCTTTGGGATAATGTAATTAATAGAGCTTTGCTTCTTTAGCTCTTAACTTAACTAGAGCCAGAACAGTATCAATTGTTGGTGTAGGAACTTTGGTAATTCTTCCAAGTTCCTGCACTGAAGAAACTAAAGCATCTATTTCCATAGGACGATCTCTTTCTAAGTCTTGTAACATTGAAGTTTTATGTTCTCCAACTGCTTTAGCTGCTTCTATTCTGCGCTCTACATCAAAAGGTTTATCTATTCCCAAACTCTTTGAAATTTCATGAGCTTCATTCATCATATTCTTTACAACATCTCTTACTTCTTGATTGCTACATATTTTTACTAGAGTAGATGTTGTCAAAGAACTTATTGGATTTAATGAAAGGTTACCAAATAACTTTAGCCAAATATCTCCTTTAATATTTGGACGAATAGGTGCTTGAAATCCAGCCTCCTCAAGAGTGCTAGATAATTTTTTAATTCTGTCTGAATCTTCTCCATTAATTTCACCTAATTGAAATTTATCTCCTTCGAGGTGTTGAATAACACCTGGCTTAATTACTTCAGAGGCAGGATTAACAATACATCCAATAATTTTCTCAGGACCTATACGATCCCATTGACTTCCGTCTGGATCAACTGAGCTTACTCTCTTATCTTTATAGTCTTGATTTACATGATTATAAAAATACCACCAAGGTATTCCGTTAACTCCCCAAACAAATGAAGTATCGTCTTTCATTAAAACTTCAAAGGCATCTAAGCATCCAGGAACTGAATGTGCCTTAAGAGTAACAAAAATATAGTCCTGTTTTCCTGCTTTCTCTGCTGTATCCACACATCGCGGATAAACTACCAATTCTTTACCGTCTTTTCGGAGTCTTAATCCGTCCTGTCGAATAGCTTCATAGTGAGGTCCACGTGCAATAAGTGTTACATCTGCGCCAATTTCTGTCAGTTTTGCTCCTAGATAGCCCCCTATAGCTCCAGCGCCATAAATACAAATTTTCATATTATACCTTTAAATGTTTGATTGCAGCGGCAACACCACTACCTAGCTCAAACTTGATACCTACGTCATACATTGCCAATTCTGCTGTAGAAATAGCTCCTAATATCATAGTGCTATTTAAATCACCAAGATGTCCAATTCTAAACAATTTTCCAGCTACTTTATTTAAGCCCCCACCGAAAGAGGTATTATATTTATTGTATGCTGTTTTAACTATATCAGTAGAGTCAATACCTTCAGGCACCATAATAGCAGTTACCGTATTTGAATAAAGAGAAGAGTCTTTAGCACATAAATTTAGGCCCCATGCATCTGATGCTTTTTGAACTGCTTGAGCAAGGAATAAATGCCTTGCATAAATATTGTCTAATCCCTCTTCGTGCATCATTGTCAATGCTTCACGTAATCCTCGCAACAAAGGCATAGGATTAGTGTATGGCCAATAACCAGTTTCATTTATTTTTAACATGTCATAATAGTCGAAATATGCTCGTGGTAAGTTCGAAGACTTAGCTATTTCTAAAGCTTTTTGACTGACACAACTGATGGCTAAACCTGCTGGAAGCATAAAACCTTTTTGCGAACCAGAGACAGCTACATCTACTCCCCAAGCATCCATTTCAAATTTAATTGATCCAATTGAACTT
>CABYWI010000011.1 GCA_902522585.1 uncultured Alphaproteobacteria bacterium | reverse complement strand
ACTAAATAATCCCAATCTAAAAATTGGAATCTATTTTTTTTTATGAATATATTTTCTAAATGTAAATCTCCATGACAGATTTTATTTTGATCATAGACTTCTAAATATTTTTTTAATTTGTTAATTTTATTATTTATTTTCTGATGTTTAGATTGATGTCTAACATAATTATCAATTTCATTAATTATTTTTCTTGAAGATACCTTTTTTTTTATTAAGCCAATTTTTTTTAATTTGTTTAAGAAAATTTTTTAATAATTTATTATCATTAAATAATCCTTTAATAGTTAGATTTTGATCAGATTTTATTTCCTCAATTTCAATAATGTTCCTTGAAATAACTTTATGATTGACGCTTAATTTTAAGTTAAGTACTTCCTTATAGAGTCTTTTAAATTTTGGTTGTCTATCTCTAAAATATTTAGAAAAGGCTATTTGATTATATATTTTATATATCTTTTGGTTGGTCAATATTTTGTATACTGATGAAAAACCCTTGTTTTTTCTTTTAAGTCTTAACATTTAATTGATTTCTCTTGATAATTTGAGATTGTTTTTCATTAAAATATGTATATTACTCTAATTGTACTATTTAAGGCTAATTATAATTGAATTAATAAATTTCGTTTCCCCAAAAAAACTTAGTTTGACGATTTAATGTTGGTTAACCTTATTATTTAAGAAAGGCAATACGAATGACTACTGGAACAGTGAAATGGTTTAACCCTAAAAAAGGATATGGCTTTATCGCCCCTGATGGAGAAGATAAAGATATCTTTGTTCACATTACAGCTGTTCAACAAGCAGGATTAGACCGCCTAGATGAAGGCGATAAGGTCGAATTTGAAATTGTTGAAGACAAAGGCAAATCCAAAGCTGATCAATTAAAAAAAGTTTAATTGATTTTGCGCAAACTTTTTATTTTATCGTAGGCTTGATTTATCTCGGATAGTCTGTCTTCAGATTTAATGATTAATTCTTGAGGTACACCCTGAGCTCTTAATTGATCGGGGTGTAGCTCTTTACTTAACTGAATCCATTTTTTTCTTATCTCTTCATTAGTTGCTTCTTTATCAACTCCTAAAATTTTATATGGATTTATTTGTTTGTCTATCCAAAGAGATTGAATACTTTCATACTGATTTCTTTGTAAGCCGAAATATTTAGCACAACCTTCAATAAACTGAATTTCTGGTCTACTAATTTCACCATCTGCCTCCGCGATATAAAATAGAAGATTGATAATTTGCTCTAAGACTTGAGTTTGATTTCTAAAAATCATTCCTAGTTGTTGAGCATATTGATGGTAGTCTTCAGATGATTTTTTTGCTTCGTTAAATATCTTTCCCACATCACTTTGAAAGTTTGGGGGGATTTGGAATTTTTCTTTAAATGCTGATACTTCATCAGAAGTAACTTGACCGTCTGCTTTAGCTAATTTTGCAGCAAGAATGATAACACCAACGGTAATAACCTCTTGAGTTGATTGAATGCCATCTTGATAGTTGCTAGACTGACTCCTTATTTTGTCAACACTATGACCAGCGATGACACCTAAGAGAGCCCCTATGGGACCTCCAAGGGCAAATCCAAAAGTACCTGCTAGTAGTTTCCCCCATATACTCATGCTAAAAGTTTATTTGCTATCCAGGTTCTAATTTCAAATCCATAACGTTTATATTCTCTTAAAAGTTTCTCATGATCTTGGAGATTTTTTTCATAATGCTTTATTTCGTTTGGTTTCAAGACTTCTTTATTAAAATGAATTTCAAACTCTTTGAGCATTGAGAAAAAAGCTGGAGCATTACAATCAGCTAAACTTACCTCATTATGAGCCAAAAATTTATCCTCTTTGCAGATGTTACTAATTAATTGGAGATGATTTTCTATTTCTTTAAAAATATTCTCAATCATTAGCCCGTCAGAGGGATGAGAGCTAGTTTTAACAAGACTAAAAAGTTTTCGAATACTTCCAACTAACTTTTCATCAACTAATTTTGCTAGGAACCTAATTTTTGAATTAATATTTGGTTGTTCTGAAAGCAAAGATGGTTCATTATATTTCTCTTCAAGAAATTCCAATATTGCTCCAGAGTCTGAAATCATTAATCCATCTATTGACAAACAGGGAACAGTAGAGGTAGGAGAGAAAGATCCATAATTATTAATTGCTTCGACTTTTTCTAACTCAATTGATTTAAAATCAAGAACAAACTCTACTTTCGAACAAGAAACACTATGGGAATTGGTATAAAGTTTTAACTTCAAAATAATTTATTTAAGCCATTCTTCAGCTTTATTATTATCTTTTAAAGTACCTTCGTTTCCATGAGCAAAGTGTTTGGTCATATCAGGGTAATATTTATAAGCTATTGGTTTCCTGCCCATAGCAACAGCCATTTCTCTTACATGATGAGGATCGGCCCCACAACAAATACCAATAAAATTAACATCCAAATTCATACATTGTTTTGTAAATTCAGCCATTTCAAATCGATTACATGTAAGACCATCTAATGCAATGTGGGAAACGTTTCCATCAAGACACCCACAGTTAGGATCTTCTATATACATATGAGTTGGGAATTTTTCATTTGTTCGGTAGGGAACAGGTAGGGCAGCAACATGACAAGAAACTTTTTCCCTAATGCTGGGTAATAATTTCATCGTCATATCAGGACCACGATAGCAGTTTAATCCAACGACATCAGCGCCATGATCTTCAAGTATTTTGCATGCCTCTGCAGCTGTATGACCCTCCCTAGTTTTATCTCCTTTAGGAATTGCTAAATTAACAACAGCAATTAAACCAGCATCTTTTATTTCTTTTAATGCAAGTTTTGCTTCTTCAGTCCAGCTGATAGTTTCTGCTATAACAAAATCAACATCTGCTTCTTTTGCCCACGATATTTGTTCAGCAAACATCTTCTGGCAATCAATGTGAGATTGTTTGTCATTAGGACTATAAATGTTTGTATTTGCTACATTACCTGCAATCATTAAATCAAGTTCAGGAAACTCATTGGCTGCATCTTTTGCAATTTTTAAAGCATTTTTTTGAAGGGACTCTAATAATTCTTCTTTACCAATCAATCGAAGTTTTTCACGATGACCATAATAGGTGAAGGCTTGCACGACTTCACTTCCGGCACGAATAAACTCACGGTGAAGTTGAGTTACAACTTCTGGATGCTCTAGTACTACTTCAGGTACGTATGCACCAGCTTGTAAGTAGCCTCTACGCTCCATAGCAAAAAGATAGCCCTCAGCGCACAAGACAGGACCATTGTTAAGCTTATCAATTAAATTCATGAAACCTCCAATTTTTAAAAAATACTAATATTTTGGGAAAACAATTTCTATGTAAAATTTACATTAGTCTTTCACTCTATTTATAATCAAATATATTATTAGATAATGTCATATTTTTCCAATCCAGATTATATTGTCATTGGCTCCGGTTCCTCAGGATCAACCATTGCATATAGGCTTGGTGAGAGTGGAACTAATCAAGTTCTCGTTTTAGAATTTGGTGGAACTGATATAGGCCCATTTATTCAAATGCCTGCAGCTTTATCTTATCCAATGAATATGAGTCGCTATGATTGGGGATATAAAGCAGAGCCTGAGAAAAATTTAAATGGTCGATCAATAGTTTGTCCTAGAGGAAAAGTTATTGGTGGATCATCTTCTATTAATGGGATGATTTATGTTCGAGGTAATCCTGGGGATTATCATTATTGGGCTCAAAATGGAGCTACAAGTTGGGATTACAAAGATGTCTTACCTTATTTTCAAAGAATGGAAACAAGCAATGGTTTTCAATCTGAGTTTCGTGGTAGCAAAGGACCATTACAAGTTTCAAGAGGAAAAAGAGATAACCCACTACATGAAGCCTTTGTAAATGCCTCAGAAGAAGCAGGTTATATTCCAACTGAAGATTATAACGGTTACCGACAAGAGGGTTTTGGACCGGCTGATATGACAGTATGGCAAGGATCAAGATTTTCTGCAGCAAAAGCTTACTTAAGACCAGCACTCAAAAAGAAAAATGTTCAGCTTCTAACAGGAGCTCTAGTAGATAAAATAATATTTGAAAATAAAAAAGCTGTTGGTGTTCAATTTACTCATCAAGGACAAACTAAAATTATAAGAGTAAAAAAAGATATCGTTTTATCTTCCGGTTCTATTAACAGTCCAACAATTTTACAACGATCTGGAATTGGAAATGGAGACCTTCTTAAAAATTTAGGCATTCCAGTAATTAATCATCTTCCTGGTGTAGGTGAAAATTTACAAGATCATTTAGAGGTTTACTTTCAAGTCAAATGCTTACAGCCAATCACACTTTATAAATATTTAAATCCTTTTTCCAAGTTGTTTATTGGGATGCAATGGACATTTTTAAAAAGCGGATTAGGAGCTTCCAATCAATTTGAAACTCTTGGATTTATTCGATCCGATAAAAATGTTTCATACCCAGATATTCAGTTTCATTTCCTACCTGTGGCTATACGATATGATGGTAAGGCCCCAAGCGAAGGACATGGCTTTCAACTTCATGTTGGACCAATGCGTTCCGAGTCTCGCGGATATGTTCGTATTCAGTCATCTAATCCAATACAAGCACCCACGATAAAATTCAATTATATGAGTCATGAAAATGATTTTCCAAATTTTCGAAAGGCGCTGAGGCTAAGTAGGGAGATACTCAATCAAAAAGCATTAGAGTCCTTCAAGGGGCCTGAAATTCAACCTGGGGAAGAAGTTACTTCAGACGAGGGCTTAGATGAATTTATTAAAAATAATTGTGAGTCTGCATATCATCCTTGTGGAACTTGTAAAATTGGACAAAAAGATGATCCAACTACTGTTGTGGAAAATAATTGTAAAGTTAAAGGAGTTTCTAATCTTTATTTGGCTGACTCCTCTATCTTTCCTCGTATAACAAATGGGAATTTAAATGCACCTTCAATTATGACTGGAGAAAAAGCCTCTGATTATATTTTAGGTAAATCACCATTGCCGCCCTCTGATTTGGTGCCTTTTTATCATCCTAATTGGGAAAACTCTCAAAAATAATCTAATATTTATATAAAGAACTAGGATTTTAGTTTTTATATATGCATAAATTACATATTATTTACTATTAATTTTTTAAATAGGATAGGAGGATAAATTAAATGTTTAAAGTCAAAACTTTGATTAGTGTATTGGCACTATCAATATTTTTTTCATACTCATCTAAAGCAGTAGAGTCACAAGATCCAATCAAGTTAACTTTACATGACTGGACTGGACAATTAATTACAACAAATATTATGGCAGAGGTTCTCAAGGAAGCTGGTTATAATATTGAATTAGTTCAAGCTGACTACATTGCGCAATTCGCAGGTCTTCAAACTGGTGATTTACATGTCGCTATGGAAATGTGGGAGACCACCGGTAGAGATGCCATAGATGAATATACACCCGATGGAAGAGTAATTAATGTAGGCTCCACTGGTATGGATGCCATTGAAGAGTGGTGGTACCCTTCATATATGAAAGATGAATGTCCAGGATTACCTAACTGGGAAGTTCTCAATGAATGTGCTGAGGCTTTCTCAACAATGGAGACAGCTCCAAATGGTCGATATCTTGGAGGTCCTGTAACGTGGGGTGGTTTTGATGATGAAAGAGTTGAGGCCTTAGGTCTTGATTGGGAAGTCATTCATGCAGGAACTGATGCAGCTTTATTTGCTGAATTAGAGTCAGCTTATCAAAGAAAAGCTCCAATTATGCTTTGGATATACGCTCCCCATTGGGCTCCATCTAAGTTTGATGGAGAGTTCGTAGAATTTCCAGCATACACTTCTGAGTGTTATAACGATCCTTCATGGGGAATTAACCCTAATTCAGCGTATGACTGTGGTAAACCTCGCGGACCAATTTGGAAAGTAGCTTCAAGCCAATTAAAAGATAAGTGGCCAGGAGCGTACAATGCTGTTGAGGCCTTCACTATCTCTAATGATGAAATGGGCCAAATGGTTGCTGCCGTTGATCTAGATGGTAATTCAGTAGAAGCTGTTGTTGCCGATTGGATGGATAATAATAAATCAAGATGGCAATCTTGGATCAAATAATAAAATAATTTTTGTGGGGGTATCTTACCCCCACTTCTATAGACTATCAATCTGGTGTCTCTAACAAGAAAAAAATTTGTATTTATTTTTTTATTTCTTCTAACTCTATTAATTTCTGTATTTGCCTCAGATTTTCTTAAGACTTACGATTTTGCATGGGCCATAAAGTTTCCAAAGTCACTTATATTTCCATTTAAAATATATATTTCATCTTCAATAAAATGGTTAATTGAGAGCGCTACATTTGGAATTTTCACATTTAATGACCTAACTAGAGCCATATCTTGGGTGATAGAACAGCCCTATGAGATAATTTTATCATTAGTAGCCAAAGGATTTTATAGTGGACAAGGAAGCCAAGCAGAATTGATTTTAAGCCCTATGAGCTGGATAGCAGTAGTAGGAATAATGACTATAGTGGCAATTAAGTTAAAAGATCTATCCCTAGCTATTTTAACTTTTTTTTCATTTCTGTATTTAGCCATATTTGATCAATGGCAAAGTTCGATGGTTACTTTAGCGTCGATTTTTATTGCAGTTCCTTTCGGAGTGGCAATTGGAATATTATTTGGAATTTCAAGTTACAAAAGTTTATTTGCTCATAAGATTATTAATCCTATTTTAAATCTAATGCAAACCATGCCAGTGTTTGCTTATTTAGTTCCAATTTTAGTTCTCTTTGGATTTGGCCCTGTCTCTGCTTTGATAGCTACTATCATTTATGCCTTACCACCGATGGTCCATACAACCTATTTGGGTTTAAAAGGTATTAATCCATCAATTATTGAAGCAGGAAAAATGTGTGGGTGTAATAATCAACAGCTTTTATGGCGAGTAGAAATACCCTCTGCTCTTAATTCCATTAAATTAGGCATCAATCAAGTCATTATGCTGTCATTTAATATGGTTATTATTGCATCTATGATTGGTGCAGGTGGATTGGGCTATGATGTTTTGACTTCATTAAGAAAATTAGATATCGGGGGAGGTGTAGAAGCAGGACTTGCAATTGTTATTCTTGCCATAGTCTTAGATAGAATGAGTTTTGCGTATATCGGTAAGCATAAAAAATATAGTGAAAAAAGCGCAACTTTTTTTAAAAGAAATTTCCACCTCATAATAATTATTGTTTTAATTTTATCATCTTATCTCTTAGGAGTATTTGTTGAGTTTTTAAAATCATATCCAGAGCACTTTACTTTAAGCACATCAGCATTTTGGGAAAAATCGATTAAATTTATTAATGTTAATTACTACGATCAACTAGAGTTATTTAAATTTTATCTTTTAAAATATTTTATGTTACCGATAAAAGGTTTCTTTATATCAATTCCTTGGCCTTGGTTTATATTCATTCTAGTTCTTTTAGGTTGGCACTATGGAAGGGCAAAATTAGCGATATTAAATTTAATTTTACTAGCCTTTATTGTAATTAATGGTCTTTGGCTTAAAGCAATGGTTACAATATATTTATGTGGAGCGAGTGTAATATTAGCCTGTTTGATTGGCATTCCTCTTGGAATTTGGGGAGGACTTAATGATAGGGCTAATAAAATATTATCAAGCATTGCAGATACCCTTCAGACATTACCAAGCTTTGTTTATCTAATTCCCGTGGTGATGTTATTTAGGGTAGGTGATTTTACTGCAATGCTGGCTGTAATTTTGTATTCACTTGCCCCTGCAGTTAAATACACTATCCATGGTATCAGAAGTATTAATTCAGAAATAATTGATGCTGGTAAAGCTAATGGTTGTAATAACAGACAATTATTATTCAATATTCGTCTACCACTTGCTTTGCCTGAAATTTTACTAGGAATTAATCAAACTATTATGCTTGCCCTTTCAATGTTAGTAATTACAGCATTAGTTGGAACGCGCGAACTCGGACAAGAGGTATATATTGCATTAACTAAAGCAGATATAGGAAGAGGTTTAGTTGCAGGCTTATGTGTTGCGTTCATTGCAATCATCTCGGACAATCTTATTAAATCGGCTAGTAAAAAAATGAAATTAAAGTATGGTCTTACGCTGTGAGTTCAATAGAAAAAATTAAATCACTCTCAATTTGGAAAAAAGATATCGATATTAAACCTCTCGAAGGGGGCATTACAAATTTAAATTATTTAATTAATCACGGCAGTGAAAAACTAGTTGTTAGATTAGGTAGCGATATTCCAGAACACTTAGTTTATCGTTCAAATGAAGTTATTGTTAGCAAGGCTGCTTATGAAATTGGTGTATCTCCAAAATTGATTCATAGTGAACAGGGGGTATTAGTTTTAGAATTTATTGAAAGTACGACCCTTGATCCAAAAGGAGTTCAGCAAAATTTAAAAAGAATTATTCCTGTCATAAAAAAAATACATCATGAGATTCCTAATACTTTATCAGGTCAACCTGCTATATTTTGGGTTTTTTATGTTATCAAGTATTATGCTAATTTTTTAAAAAAGAATAAAAGTAGTCACATTAGTATAATTGAAAATCTTCTTGATAAGTCAGCAAAATTAGAAAAATTATCTTCTCCAAGAGAAATAGTATTTGGCCATAACGATTTTCTAGCAGCAAACTTTTTAGATGATGGCTCTAAAATTTGGGTTGTTGATTGGGAATATGGTGGATTTAATGATCCTTTATTTGACATTGGAGGGTTAGCTTCCAATAATGACTTTAATCAAGATCAAGAAAATGAGACATTAGAAATGTATTATGAAAAGCCTATAAATAATGATTTTTTACTAAGATATAATGCTATGAAGACGGCGAGTTTATTAAGGGAGACCATGTGGAGTATGGTTTCAGAACTTACTTCCAAAATAGATTTTGATTATGGTGAATATACTCAAGAAAATTTAAATAAGTTTGATCAAGCCTACGAATCCTTATAGATGATCACTAATTCAAAAATAGTAATTGTTGGAGGCGGAATCGTAGGTTGTTCGACTGCTTATCATTTAGCTCATCTTGGATTAGAAGTTTGTTTAATTGAAAGTGGTAAATTAACCTCGGGGAGCACTTGGCATGCTGCGGGTTTAGTTGGTCAATTAAGAACCAATGCAAATATTACTCAACTTTTAGGTTATTCAGTTGATTTATATAATCGGATTGAAGAAGAAACTGGACTTAGCACAGGATGGAAAATGAATGGAGGGCTTCGTCTAGCTTGTAATAAAGAGCGCTGGCAAGAAGTTCTAAGACAAACCACAACTGCACACTCCTTTGGATTGCAAATGGAATTACTCTCTCCTAAAGAAGCACAAGATCTATGGCCTATTATGGATATTGACGATGTTCATGGTGCCGCTTTTTTACCTACTGATGGCCAAGCCAACCCCACTGATATTTCACAAGCTTTAGCCAAAGGGGCAAGAAATAAAGGGGCTAATATCATTGAAGAGACGAGGGTTCTTAAAGTTATTTTAAATGAGGGTGTAATTACAGGCGTTGAAACAGATAAAGGGATAATTGAATGTGAAAAAGTTATTTGTTGTTGTGGTCAGTGGTCCAGACAATTTGCTGAGACCGTCGGAGTTAATGTTCCATTGGTATCTTTCCAACATCAATACTTAGTGACAGAACCCATGGAAGGTGTTGAGTCTAATTTACCAACCCTACGAGATCCGGATCGATTAATTTATTTCAAAGAGGAAGTTGGGGGGCTGGTTATGGGAGGCTATGAGCCTAATCCTATTTCTTGGGCTGAAAAATCTGTTCCTGAAGATTTCCATTTTTCACTTCTAGAGTCTGACTATGATCATTTTGAGGAGATTATGACTAATGCTTTAGGAAGAGTGCCTCTATTAGAAACAGCAGGAATAAAGGAGCTTATTAATGGTCCTGAAAGCTTTACTCCCGATGGTAATTTTATTATTGGAGAAAGCCCTGAATTGAAGAATTTTTATGTCGGTGCTGGGTTTAATGCTTACGGTATTGCAGCAGGTGGAGGAGCGGGCATGGCTTTAGCAGAATGGGTCGCGAATGGTCAACCTCCGTATGATTTATGGCCTGTAGACATCAGACGTTTTGGAAAACCTCATCAAGATTTAGAATGGGTAAGAAAGAGAACATACGAAGCATATGCAAAACATTACACGATGGCTTGGCCATATGAGGAACATTCATCTGGAAGACCCTTTCAGCAGTCACCAATTTATGAAACCCTCAAAAATGCTAACGCCTGTTTTGGAGAAAAATTAGGATGGGAAAGACCTAACTGGTTTGCTCCAAATTCAGTAGAGCCTTTAGATCAATACACTTTCGATCGTCAAAATTGGTTTGAAATAGTCGGGGATGAGGTAAAAGCAACTAGAGAGACGGCGGTGTTGATTGATCAAACATCTTTTGCAAAATTTGAAATTTCAGGACCACAAGCTCTTGATGCATTAGAATACATTTGCTCAAATAATATCAATAAGGAAGTTGGCTCTACGATATATACCCAAATGCTTAATTCCCATGGTGGAATTGAATGTGATGTAACAATTACACGGGTGGAAGAGGATAACTTTTATCTTGTCACAGGAACTGGATTTATGACTCATGATTTTGATTGGATTAAAAATAATATTAAAGATTTTCCTAATGTAAAAATTGAAAACATTACATATAAAAATTCTGTCTTTGCATTAATGGGACCTAATTCTAGATCAATTTTAGAGAAAGTATCTTCATCTGATTTTTCTCATACAGCTTTCCCATTTGCAACGGCTCAAATCGTCAACATAGGTGATAAAAAAGTTAATGCAGTTCGAATAACTTATATGGGTGAATTAGGCTGGGAACTTCATTTTTCAATTGAAGATGCTATTTATGTTTATGAAAAATTATTTGAAGCTGGACAGGACTTTGGTTTAGTAAATTCTGGATACCGTTGTATTGAAGCTTGCCGATTAGAAAAAGGTTATCGTGCATGGGGATCAGATATAGGACCTGATCATACCCCTCTTGAGGCAGGGCTCGGTTGGGCTGTTAAGTTAAAAAGTAATAAAGACTTTATTGGAAAATCAGCATTATTAGAGCAAAAGAAAAATGGTCTAAAGAAAATTTTTGCAGCATTTACGGTTGAAGATCCCAATCAAATTCTATTAGGCAGAGAGACAATTTATCGAAATGGAAAACAAGTAGGTTGGCTTTCAAGTGGAGGGTATGGATACACTATCAAACAATCTATTGGTTATGGATATATTCGAAGTTCCGAAGTGATTGATAATCAATTTGTTTTAGATGGAGAATATGAGTTAGAAATTGCTACAAACAAAGTTCCATGTAAGGTTCATTTAAAGCCTTTGTACGATCCTGAAATGAAAAAAATTAAATCTTAATCTTCAGTATCTCCAATAAAGCCAATCGTGTTACTAAATTTTGATTAGTATTTTTTTTTAGTTCTTCAGAAATTTTATTAATAGAAACAGGAACAATCTCAATTAATTCTTTTTGTTTTTTATTGAAAATTTGAAAGTTAATTATTTTAGGTACTGTAGCGACAAAAAGATGAGTAACTTCATCTAAACAATCAGGTGCCACATGTAAGGAGCAAATTTTTTTAACTGAAATTGGCTTGACACCAATTTCCTCTTTAATTTCTCTAATTATAGCCTGTCGCGCATTTTCATTAGGATCAATGCCGCCAGCTACTATTTCTAATGGGAAAATTTTATTTTTATTAAGGTAATAATTAGGGCGGAACTGTTTAATAAAATAAAAAACTTTTTCTTTCTTATTATAGCAAATAGCTGAGACACTATGACCATTAAACTGAAAATTTTCATTAATTTTAAATTTTTTTCCTTTTTGAAATAATGAGAATTCTAAGACATAATATTTTTTAGCAAGTTTCTTTTTTTTGTATCCTGTGACTTTCATATTTATAGTTTCCTATGCTTTCAATTTAATTTATATTCTCGTTTTATGAAAGTTTTAGTAGCAGTAAAAAGAGTAGTTGATTACAAGGTTCAAATAAGAGTAAAGGCCGACCAATCTGGTGTTGAGACCGAAAACGTTAAAATGTCTGTTAATCCACCAGATGAAAATGCTATTGAAGAAGCGGTTAAATTAAAAGAACAGGGCCTAGCTCAAGAAACTCTGGCAGTCACGATAGGTGACGAAAAAGCACAAGATGTTCTTAGAACTTCTATGGCCATGGGTATTGATCGCTCTATTTTAGTTAAATCTCCAAATTCCTTAGAGCCATTAGCAGTTGCTAAAACTCTATTTAAAATTATTGAAAAAGAAAATCCGGATTTAGTTTTATTAGGTAAACAAGCTATCGATGATGACGCCAATCAGACTGGTCAAATTTTATCTGCAATATTAAATTGGCCTCAAGCATGTTTCATTTCTGAATTAAAAATTGAGGGCAATAAACTATTAATCTCCAGAGAGATAGATGAGGGCATTGAAAAACTTGAAACTAATTTACCAGCAGTGCTTACTTGTGATTTACGACTTAATACTCCACGATTTGCTTCATTGCCAAATATAATGAAAGCAAAAAAGAAACCTTTAGATGTAATAGATATTTCCACCCTTGGAATTGACACCAATCCCAAAATTAAAGTTTTAAAGGTTGAAGAGCCAACTAAACGTAAAGCGGGTATTATGGTAAATGATGTGAAGGAATTAATAGAAAAATTAAAATATGAGGCGAAGGTTATTTAAATGTCAGTTTTAATAATAGCAGAACACGATAATAATATTTTAAAATCATCAACGCTAAATACTATTTCAGCAGCAATGAAATTGAGTGATGATATTCATCTATTGATTTTAGGTAGTAAAATTGAAAATCTTTCTAAAAATACTCAGTCTATTCACAAAGTTTCAAAAATTTTAAAATGTGATAATGAAAAATTAGAAAATTTCATTCCAGAAATTATGGCGCCAATAGTTTCAAATATTGCAAAGAACTATACTCATGTTTTGGCACCTGCATCGACCTTTGGTAAAAATTTACTACCTAGAATATCTGCATTGTTAGACGTTACTCAAATAAGTGATGTGATTGATATTTTAAGTGAAAATACTTTTGTTAGACCAATTTATGCAGGAAATGCCATTTCTCAAGTAGAAACAAATCAAAATATAAATTTACTTACTATACGACCTACTGCTTTTGATAAATGTGAAGAAAGTGGAGGAAGTGCACCCATAGAAGATATAGATTTTTTGAATACAGATACCCCAACCCTTTTTATTGGTAGAGAGGTATCTAAAAGCGATAGACCAGATTTAGGAAATGCAAGAGTTGTTGTCTCTGGTGGAAGAGGGATGGAGAATTCAGACAACTTTAAATTGCTTTACGAATTAGCTGATAAATTAAATGCTGCCGTTGGAGCTTCCCGAGCCGCAGTTGACTCAGGCTATATAGGCAATGAATATCAGGTTGGTCAAACTGGGAAAATGGTTGCTCCAGAATTATATATTGCTATTGGCATTTCTGGTGCAATTCAACATTTGGCTGGGATGAAAGATAGCAAAGTCATTGTTGCTATTAATAAGGATACTGAAGCCCCAATATTCAATGTCGCAGATTATGGACTTTCGTCTGATTTATTTCAAGCTATCCCAGAAATAATTAAAGAACTTGATTTACTTAATAAGATAGAATCTTAACTTTTAGTATATAATTCAAAAAAATGAGAGATATCCAAAGAGAGGAAATGTCTTACGATGTTGTGATCGTAGGTGCAGGCCCTGCCGGTCTATCTGCAGCCATTAAACTAAAACAAATAAATAGTGACATATCTATTTGTCTATTGGAAAAGGCAGCAGAAGTAGGGGCACATATATTAAGCGGAAATGTATTTGAAACTAAAGCTCTCGATGAACTTATACCTAATTGGAAAAATCTTAATGCTCCTGTTAAAACTAAAGTAACTTCTGAAGATTTTTTATTTTTAAATAAAGAAAAAAGCTTCAAAGTCCCAAATTTTTTACTTCCAAAATCACTTCAAAACCATGGTAACTACATTATTAGTCTTTCTAATTTGTGCAAATGGCTTGGAGAGTTTGCAGAAAACTTAGGAGTTGAAATCTTCCCTGGATTTGCAGCAAGTAAATTACTTTACAATGAAAAGGGAGAGGTCTCTGGAGTACAAACTGGAGATATGGGACTTGATAAAAATGGAAATCCCAAAGATAGTTTTGAACCTGGTATAAACATTAAAGGTAAGGTGACAGTATTATCAGAAGGTTGTAGAGGTCACTTAGGAAAAGAAGTTATAAATAAATTCAATTTGGACGCTAACAATAAATCTCCACAACAGTATGGTATTGGTTTTAAAGAAATTTGGGAAATCGATCCTGAAAAACATAATTTAGGAAAAATTATACATAGTGTTGGTTGGCCTTTAGAAAATGATACTTACGGAGGTAGTTTTTGTTATCATGCAGAAAATAATCAAATTTATTTAGGATATGTAATTGGTTTAGATTATAAAAATCCCTATCTATCTCCCTATGACGAATTCCAACAATTCAAAACTCACCCTGAAATAAAGAAAATATTATCCAAAGGAAAAAGAATTTCTTATGGCGCAAGAGCTTTGATTGAAGGTGGACTTCAAAGTCTACCACAAATGCATATGCCTGGAGCCTTGTTAATCGGATGCGATGCTGGAACTTTAAATATGCCTAAAATCAAAGGCTCTCATACAGCAATGAAAAGCGGAATTATAGCTGGCGAAGTTATCAATAAATATTTATCTCAAAATGAAGATCTTTCAATATATGAGGGTGAATTTAAAAATTCATGGATTTATGATGAGTTACATCAAGCAAGGAATGTCAAACCTAGCTTTCAATGGGGATTAATACCCGCCATGATATTTACAGGTATTGACCAAAAGATTTTTGGTGGAAAACTGCCTTTTACACTGCAACATAAACATGCAGATCATGATAGTTTAGTCTCTGCCAAAGACTCTAAAAAAATTAATTATCCTAAATATGATGGTGAGTTTACTTTTGATAAACCTAGTTCAGTCTATCTGTCAGGCACTAATCATGCTGAAAATCAACCATGTCATTTATTACTCAAAGATAATGACTTAACAACTAATTATACTTTAGAGGAATACGATGAGCCGGCTCAAAGGTATTGCCCTGCAGGTGTTTATGAAATTGAAACAGATAGCCAAACTCAAAAAAAATTTTTAAAAATTAACTCTCAAAATTGCATACACTGTAAAACCTGTGATATTAAAGAACCTTCTCAAAATATAGATTGGGTAACTCCTGAAGGTGGTGGTGGTCCTATTTACTCCGGAACTTAATTAAAGTCATACTCAAAATTCTGAGATGTTGCATTAATATTAATTAACTTAGCTCCATGTTTTATATGAAAATGAGTAGCAATAGGTGTCAATGGAGATAAAGTAATAAAACGATTAACAGTATTTATTTCTTCTTTAATAAATTTTTTTGAATTAAAAATTGTTTCTTTTCCTGCACCTCTTTTTCTTGACCAAACAGTATATGCAACCGCAATATTTCCGTTTTTTTCATGAAAAGCATTTTTGCTCATTAAATCTAATTCTTTCATTGTTTGGGGAACTTCATTACAAAATGCAATACAAATAAATCCTTCAATGTTTTCATGGGATTTCAATCCATATATTCTTCGTCCATAAGAAGTTCTAAAACTATTATCATATTCAGGTCGAATAGGGTCTTCGTTTGTATCTACATTGTCGAGTTCAACTAGTTCAGTTTTCGTTAACCAGCTAAAAAAATTACTTATGGAGTTTTGAAATTTTTTCAATTTAAAGCCAACTTTTCTTCATAGATAGTATATCTTCGTCACCTTTCAAAATGATTGATGAAAGGCTTTCAATTTTAGGTAAGATACTTGTTAGATATATTGAAGAGGTAGTAATTTTTGCATTTAAAAAATCCCCATCTAATTCACCAGTATTTTTTAATTCTAAAGATTTAGATGCTGATTTAATCATCATCCAACCTCCAAAAACATATCCTAACATCATTAAATAATTAACCCCCGATACAGCAGGTCTTTTTTTATTGTTAGAAATTGAGACGATATGATCGATAACTTTTTTTGAGGTTTGTATTGATTGAGTCATCTTTTCACATAAATCTTTCAAGGTCTCATTACCAGTATTGGAGATTTCGCTAATCTCTGAATTAATTTCTTCAACTAATTCAGTGATAGCCTTACCGTTATCTCTAAGAGTTTTTCTAAATACTAAATCATTAGCTTGTATTGCAGTAGTTCCTTCGTATATCGGTAAAATTCTTGCATCTCTATAATGTTGTGCAATTCCTGTCTCTTCGATAAAGCCCATACCACCATGAATTTGAATAGCATTAGAGGTTATTTCTAAAGATCTTTCGGTTAACCAACCCTTGATAATGGGGATCATTAAAGAGGACTTAGTTTCCCAATATTCGTTTTGAGAGGATTTAGTCATATCAAGTGCAAAACCACCATAGATGGCAAGAGCACGCATTGCTTCAACTTCAGATTTCATAGTAGAGGCTAATCTCAAGACATCAGGGTGATCAATAATAGGATCTCCTTTGTTCCCATCGATAGGTATTCCTTGAACTCGATCGAATGCATACATTTTAGATTGTTGGTAAGCCCTTTCTGAAACAGCAAGACCTTGAACGCCCACGGAAAATCTTGCGTGGTTCATCATCTCAAACATAATATTTAATCCTTGGTTTTCCTCTCCCACTAGATATCCAATGGCACCCCCATTATCTCCGAATTGAAGAACAGCAGTCGGAGATCCTTTGACACCAAGTTTTTTTTCAATTGAAAGGCAACTAACATCATTTTTGTTTCCTAAACTCCCATCTTCATTAGGAATAAATTTTGGAACTATAAAAACTGATATACCTTTATTACCTTCTGGAGCATCGGGTATTCTTGCAAGCACTAAATGAATTATATTTTCTGATAGATCATGTTCTCCGTAAGTAATATAAATTTTTTGTCCAGAAATTTTATAGTGACCATTTTCTTTTATAGCTTTTGTTTTAATAGAGGATAGGTCAGTGCCTGCTTGAGGCTCGGTTAAATTCATTGTACCGGTCCATTCACCAGAGGCTAATTTAGGAACATAGAAATTTTTTTGATCATCTGAAGCTGATTTTTGTAATGCATAAATTAACCCTTGAGTCAGCAAATGGCATAAAGCAAGAGACATATTTGAACTATGCCAAATTTCATTAACAGCAGCTGAAAGGGTGACAGGTATTTGTTGTCCACCATATTGTTCTTTTGCCTCTAAACCAAACCAACCACCATCTCTTAAACTTTCATATGCTTCTTTATAACCTTTTGGAGTTTTGACTTCCCCAGAGTCGAGTCTTTTTGAACCTTCATGATCACCTGATAAGTTGCAAGGATCTAATACCTCTGATCCTATTTTTCCAGCCTCTTCTAATATCGCATCTACTAGGTCATCTGAAAAATGTTGATAGTCAGATATTTTAGTTAATTCATTTAAATTTATGAGATTTTTAATAACAAAATTTAAATCCTTGACTGGAGCTTCATACATTTTTTTAAATATATACTTTTTTAGAATTCTTACCTAAAGAAATCAAAATTTCATGTTCATTGGTCCCAGTCTCTAAAGCTAAGTCTTCACATGATTGGTTGTTGCCAAGAATTTCGACAGGCTTACCAAGATACAAATTATTCTGATCGATGTGAGAGACATCAATAGTTATCAAGTCCATTGAAACTCTTCCAACAATATTGCATGGCTTTCCATCGATATAAACTTTGGCACGATTACTACCAGATCTTAAATATCCATCAGAGTACCCATAATCAATCGTTGCCACTCTCATATTTTTTTTTGTTTTGTATGTTTTACTATAACCAATGGTTTGTCCTTTTTGTAAATAGGCTATTTGTAAAATTGGAGCATAAATACTCATCACTCCTTTTAATCCAAATGATTTTTTCAAAAAGGGATTTATTCCATAAAGACTCTTGCCTGGCCTGACATAATTTAAATGAAAAGCTTTTCCTAAAAAAATTCCTGAGGAATTAGCAATGCTTAATGGTTTGTTAAAAAAATTATTTATCTTTTTAATTTCACTTAACTGGGATCGACATTCATTTATGTTTTTTTCATCAGCTGATGACAAGTGAGTCATTAAAAATTTTATATTATCCAAACTTATCATTTGCTTTATTAAATCAATTTCACTGAACTTAAAACCTAATCGGTTCATCCCAGTATCAAAATGTAAAATAAATTTTATAGAGTCTGAGTATTTACTTATAATCTCTAATTGACTTAGATTATTAATTATTGGTGTGATTTTGAATTTCTTTAAAAGTTTGCATGTTTCAATAGATGTAGTCCCAGATAGCAAATATATATCTATATTCTCTTTGTGCTTTTTTCTTAAATCAATTGCATCCTCTAAGCGTGCTACATAGAAATGCCTACAACCTGATTTTTTTAGTACCTCCATACACCCTTGAATGCCGTGTCCATAGGCATCCCCCTTAATAACTGACATTATTTTTGAATTTCCAGATTTTTCTCTAATAATGTTGTAATTATTTAAGAGATTTTCTTTGTTGATAAAAATTCGTTTGTTATCAATTTTTTCCATAATTTTAAGATTATTTTGTTTCACTATATGAATTTTTTCACTTCAAGGTAATGCATTAATATCATATATTTAGTCAACTTATTATAATAAGAAATGGAGGAAAAATGAAAAAACTATTTTCATTATTTTACACTCTAGTTTTATTAGCTGGTTTATCTACAGTAGCTAAAGCAGCTGATCCAATTAGAATTCCAGTTTTAAACTGGTCAAGTCAAATAGTAATGGCTAACGTTATGGCTCAAGCATTTGAAGAACTTGGTTATGATGCAGAATTAGTTCCTGCTGAGTCAGCAACAAGATATGAAGCTGTTCGTGTTGGTGAATTACACGTTGCTCATGAAACTTGGGAGTCCACAATGGCTCTTCCTTTTTATGCAGCTATGGATAAAGGTGGATTAATTGATGCTGGAAGTCACGACCTTATAACTTTTGAAGAAATGGGAGTTCCAAACTGGGTTATTGAAGAAGGACTATGTCCTGGTCTTCCAAGTTGGGAAGCTCTTAAATCTCCTGAGTGTGCAGCTAACTTTGCTACACCTGACTCTGAAGGTAAAGGTAGATGGTTAGAAGGCCCTTATGAGTGGCACACAGAAGTTATGCCTAACAGACTTAAAGGTCTAGGTATCGATGATTTATGGATGGTTAAATTTGCAGGTACTGCGGATGCATTATGGGCTGAATTAGAAGCAGCTAAAAAAGAGGGAAGAGGTACAGTTATCTTTAACTGGTCTCCAAACTTTACTGATGCAGCTGGATTTACATTCATTGACTTCCCTCCTTATTTTGAAGGTTGTAGACTTGAAAATGGTGGAACTTTAGAGACTACTGGTTGTGGTTCTCCAAAAGGATGGCTTAAAAAAGCTGCTCACATTAAGTTCCCTATCACTCATCCATCTGCATATAAATTCTATACAAAAATGGAATTTACAGCACCTAACATTGGTGAAATGGCAAACTATGTCGACAACATGGGTATGACTCATGCTGAGGCAGCCACTGCTTATATTGCTGCTCATAGAGATCAAATCGATCTATTTATGAAGTAATATTTATAATTTGAATTCCCCCCTTTTTTGAGGGGGGAATTTCTTATATCATCATAGGAGAGATTAATTTATGTCACCAACTATCAGCTGTTCATCCGTGTATAAAATTTTTGGCAACAACGCTCATTCTCTTTTATCTGAAAGTGGAGGGAATGTTGACGCAAAAAAATTTCAAGAAGCTGGATGTATAGTAGGTGTTAATGATGCTTCTTTTGAAGTAAATAAAGGTGAGATGCTTGTTGTTATGGGACTCTCAGGATCTGGAAAGTCTACACTATTGAGATGTATATCAAGATTAACTGATGCAACATCAGGTAAAATTTTAATTGATGGCGAGGATATTTGCCTCATGAATAGCAAACAATTAATCGAACTTAGAAGAGAGAAAATGGGAATGGTATTTCAAAATTTCGCTCTTCTTCCTCACAAAACAGTTTTAGAAAATATCGCATTCCCCCTTCAGGTAAAAGGAGTCACTACTGAAAATAGTATCCACAAAGCATTAGAAATGGTTGAGCTCGTAGGGCTAAAAGGTAGAGAAAATTACTTTCCAAGAGAGCTTTCAGGTGGACAGCAGCAAAGAGTTGGAATAGCAAGGTCATTAGCAGTTGAACCAGATATTTGGTTTTTAGATGAACCTTTTTCTGCCCTTGATCCTTTAATTAGAAAAGAAATGCAAGATGAATTTTTAAGGCTCCAATCAGTTTTGAACAAAACAATTATGTTTGTTACTCATGATTTTGACGAAGCATTGAGACTTGCTGATAGAATAGCAATTATGAAAGATGGAATAATAGAACAATTAGACAAACCAGATAACATTGTTTTAAATCCTGCAACTGATTATGTTAGGAAATTTACTGAAGACGTTCCTCGAGAAAAAGTATTAAAGATTGAGTCAATTATGGACCCCGCTGATCCAAATGCCTCTGGGGAATTCGCTATTAAAAAAGACGACATAGTAGAAACAGTAGCAGAAAAGATTTTGAATAGTAAAGAAATTATAAAAGTTGTTGATGAAAAAAACACTGTAGTAGGCTCTATAAACCCATCAAAAGTTATTAAAGTTCTATTTGGTGGATAAAAATTATTTAGATATCATTCGATCTTCAAAACCAGCTCAGTTTGGTATTTTATTAATTGTATTTTTACTTTTATACAATTTAGTTCCACATAATGAGGGCAATTATTTCTGGAGGCTTCCCTCTTTATTAGCTTTTATACCAATTAAATTAAATGAAATCATTTATGCGGCCTTATATGAATGGTTTCCTCTCAAAGTATATGACCCCATATTTGAAATGTATGAGGAAAAAGCAGCATTCCGTGAATTCACAAAATCCATATCAAAAGGTTTATTATTTTTAATTACTTTTGTCAGAGAGCTTTTATTGGGAGGCGATAAAATAATAGATATTTTTGTCAGTGATACTTGGCTTAAAGAAAATGATTGGATGTCATGGCCAGCTCTTCCTTGGACAGCTGCAACTGTTGGTGCTTTTTTATTAGGTTATCAGCTAGGTGGATTTCGATTAGCCTTACTTGGAGGAATAGGTTCTTTATATGTATCAATCTTTGGAAACTGGGTTCCATCCATTCAAACTCTTTCATTTGTTCTAATTACAACTCCTATTTGTTTTGCACTAGGTCTTTCTTTTGGAATATGGGGCTATCTTGATAAAAAAGTTGAGACAGCTTTACAACCAGTATTAAACGTAATGCAAACCATGCCTCAATTTGCATATCTTGTTCCTATTATCGCTTTATTCGGTTTGGGTGATCATGCAGGTTCAATAGCTACTATAGTAATAGCCACACCACCAATGATAAGAAATACCATATTAGGATTAAAACGAATTTCACCAGAGGTGGTAGAAGCAGGACTTATGAGTGGTTGCACAAAAAGACAGCTTTTATTTAAAGTTTTAATACCAACAGCCAGAAGAGATATTTTAAATGGTGTTAATACAGTTATCATGCAATGCCTAGCAATGGTTGTGATTGCATCTTTTGTTGGTGCAAAAGGACTTGGTCTTAATTTAAAAGTTGCCTTAAATAGTTTAAAAATTGGTAAAGCTGCAGAAGCGGGTTTTTGTATAGTTTTAATTGCCGTTATTCTTGATCGATTTACAAAAGCATGGGCTAATAAACAAGTTGATTATTTTGAAAATTTAACTTTTTTTGAAAGATATAAGCTTTTAATTATCTTTGGAATTTCAATTTTAATTTTTTCTGTTGTTGCTTTTATAGCGAATGGTTACTTTGATAAAATTAATTACCTATATGTTATTCCTATTGAAAAGGGTCTTACTTTTGCTCACTATATTGATGCAGCTGTCGATTGGGTTTGGGATACCTTTTTCTATTCTCTTAACTCTTTTAATAAGTTTCTTTTAACTCAAGTTTTAGGTCCCATGAAAAAGGCTTATCTAGGTATGCCAGTAGCTGCCACATTAACTCTCACGATGGGTATCGCTTATATTATTGGTGGCATTAGAACATGCTTATTAGTTGGCGGCATGATGTTATTTATTGCTATGTCTAAATATTGGGACAGAGCTTTAATTACAATGTACATGGCAACATTTGCTGTAATTATGGCTTCTCTTAATGGAATAATAGTTGGATCTATTTTTGCACAAACTCAAAGGGGATCAAAATTTATTCTCTCTGTTTGTGATTTCTTTGAAACATTCCCATCCTTTGTTTATTTAATCCCTGTTATCTTCTTATTTAATATTACTGATACCTCAGTATTAATAGCAGCTATTGTTTATGCTACCGTTCCTGCTACTCGTTATACTGTTTGGGGTCTAAATAGTGTTCCACTTTCTTTACATGAAGCAGGCACCATGTCTGGAGTTTCAAGAATGCAAAGATGGACTAATATTGAAATCCCTTTAGCTTTTCCAACAATTATGCTTGGTGTTAATCAAACAGTTGTTTTCACTCTTCAAATGGTAATTTTAGGAGCGCTCATTGGAACGGAAGATTTAGGCCAACTTATTTTTGGAGCATTATCAAGAGCCCAAGATGGTCCTGGTGTAGCTATAACACTAGGTTTATTTGTTTCTTTAATGGCTATTTCTGTAGATGTAATTGTGAGGAAGTGGGCCGAGGAAAGAAAAAAAGCATTAGGTTTAGATTAATCAATGCTTAAGTTCGTTTATCTGTCTTTAGCAATAATATTTGAAGTGGTAGGAACTATTTCTTTAACATTATCAAAAGGTTATACGCAGATTGTACCTACAATAGGCATGGCCATTTCATATATTATTTGTTTTTACTTTCTATCAAAGTGTTTGAATGAATTTGCATCCATAGGTTATGTTTATGCAATTTGGGCAGGCTTAGGAATAGTTTTAATTACATTATTAGGTGTAATATTTTTTAAGAACGTAGTTGATTTAGGTGGAATTATTGGAATATCATTAATTGTAATAGGCGCAGTAGTGCTAAACTTATTTTCAAAAATGTCACATTAGTTATGATTATACCCAGAATTACAAAACCATATGAACCCGGTTTACCAGCTTTAGGTGATGATTTAGAAAACTATTTAGTTGTTGCCGGTGGATCAGTTACTCTCAAATTAGAACCAGGAGATAAATTTAAAATAATTAATCTAGAGGGCCTTCAACAGGCAGAGCTTGTTGCATTTAATTCTAAGGGTGAGTGTAGCTTGTTACCACTAAGTTTGAAAAGTGAACACAAAGGTGAGCTAACAAAAAAAATTTTAACAAGTAATGAAGAGTCAGCACAAATTGCTTATTCAAAATTAAAAAGGTTAGGGCATGATGTTAACTCAATAAACCAATCGGTTCTTGTTTTTTCTAAAGAAGCTGAGGCAAATAGCATAGAAGAGTTTTCATCAAATGATTCCTCCATTTGTATTATCTCAGCTCCAGGTGAATTTGAAATTACTCATGAAAATATACCAGCTTCTGAATTAAGGGTAATTGTTCAAAGATTAAGAAAAAGAGAGGAAGGTGAGTTTTTATTACCAGATCCTCTTATGGATCCTGTTGAAGAGATATTTGTTAAAAGATACACAGCGATGGCTTATGAAGTTCAAGAGGGTGACTTTATTCAAGTAATAGATATTTATGGACGACAGTGCTCTGATTTCATGGCTTTTGATGCCGATAAACTTCACAAGGGCCAAGAACTTGGCATAGATACAACTAATAGCAGATATTTGATGGGGTCGGCGTTCCCAATGCCTGGACTTCATTCTAAATATTATGATGAGAACCAATACCCAATGATTGAAGTTTATAGAGATACAGTGGGAAGACATGATACTTTTGGTACAGCGTGTACTTCAAAATTTTATGATGATTTAGGTTATTTTGGTCATCCTAATTGCTCAGATAATTTTAATTATGCTCTAAATAAATTTACCATGAGAAAAAGATTAGGCTGGAATGCTATTAATCTTTTCTACAATACAGCTATAGATGCAAACAATTCACTAATTTTTGATGAACCTTGGTCTAGACCTGGTGATTACATTATGTTTAAAGCTTTAAAAAATCTTGTTTGTGTTTCTTCAGCTTGCCCAGATGATGTGGATGCTGCAAATGGATGGAATCCAACAGACATATTTGTTAGAGTTTACAGGCCCAATAAGCCTTTTAGTAAAGGAGTAGCGTACAGAATGAAAGCAGATTCAGAACCAAAATTAACCAAAGAGACTGGGTTTCACCCGAGGGTAACTGCGTTAACTGAAAACATAGTTGAGTATAAAGGTTATTGGCTCGCTTCTAACTTTAATAATTATGGCGCCTTACAAGAATATGAAGCTTGTCGTGAAAGAGCAATCATCATGGATTTATCAGCACTTAGAAAATTTGAAGTAAGAGGACCAGATGCCGAAGAATTACTTCAAAGAACGTGTACTCGAAACATAAGAAAACTCTCTGTAGGACAAGTTGTTTATACCGCGATGTGTTATGACCACGGCGGTATGTTAGATGATGGCACAGTCTTTAAAATGACTCATGATAATTTTAGATGGATTTGTGGTGATGAGTATTGTGGAGAGTGGTTAAGAAATAAAGCAAAAGAAATGGGTTTAAAAGTTTGGATTAAATCATCTACAGACAATCTCCATAACGTTTCTGTTCAAGGTCCTAAGAGTAGAGAAATTTTAAAAAAGATTGTTTGGACTCCGCCTCATCAAACCACTTTAGAGGATTTAGAATGGTTTAGATTTACTGTCGGTCGTCTTCACACTCTTGATGGAACTCCGATCATGGTATCAAGAACAGGCTACACAGGTGAATTAGGTTATGAAATTTTTTGTCATCCAAGTAAAGCTGCGGAAATTTGGGACGCAGTAATGGAAGCGGGTAAAGAGTTTGAAATTACGCCAATGGGCCTTGACGCCTTAGATTTAGTGAGAATTGAAGCAGGATTGATTTTTGCTAATTATGAATTTGATGATCAAACAGATCCTTTTGAAGCGGGAATTGGATTTACAGTCCCTTTAAAATCAAAAGAAGACGACTTTATTGGAAAAGACAATTTAATTGAAAGAAAAGCCAATCCTCAAAGAAAACTAGTTGGACTTGAAATTGAAGGCAATGAAATTTGTGGTCATGGCGATTGCGTTCACCCTTCAGGCAATGGACGTGAGCAAATTGGGATTGTTACCAGTGGAATGAAATCGCCAGTTTTAAATAAAAATATTGCTCTTTGTAAAATGAATATTAATTATTGTGAATTAGATACAGAAGTAGAAATAGGAAAACTCGATGGTCATCAAAAACGAATTAAAGCAAAAGTAGTTCCATTCCCTTTTTACGATCCAACTAAATCAAGGGTTAGGGCTTAAATTTAATCAAGTGACTAAAAAAAAGGATTTTGTAGGAAAAGAAGCCACTTTCGTTAGTAAGTCAACAACATTACCAGTTGGTATGAAAAGGTTTGATAAAGGGCCATATTTTGATTTTTATCATAAGGAAGATAATCTATATGGTGTTTATGCTGAACGTTTTTATCCAATTTCGCTAGGCAATGATACGGAGGAAATGTACTGGAATCTGAGAAGAAAAGCAGTCATGTACGATACTCCAGAAAAGCCTATTCAAATTGAAGGTCCTCAAGCGGGAGAGTTTTTAGACAAAGTTTTCAGTAGAAAAATTTCTACAATGAATGTGGGAAGGGGAAGATATGCCATAGCATGTTATGAAGATGGTGGAATTTTTATAGATGGCGTTTTTTTTCGATTAGATGAAAATAAGTTTTGGTATGTACAACCTGATGGGCCACTGGAGACTTGGCTTAAAGCTCACCAAGCAAATTATAATGTAAAAATTTCAGATCCCTCTTCAAGGTCTATTCAAATACAAGGACCTAAATCACAAGAAATATTATCAAAACTTACAAACGGATCCTTGGATGAAAATTTTAAATATTACCACTCTGGATTTTTTGAGATAGCAGGGCAAAAAGTTTATATTTCACGAACAGGTTGGACAGCAGAGCTTGGTTATGAAATTTATAGCTTAGGTAGAGATACAAATTATAAAAAACTTTGGAATACAATCCTTGAAGTAGGAGAGCCTCTGGGGCTTCATTTTGATGGAATTTTATCAATGGAAATGAGAAGAATAGAGGGAGGTATATTAGACAGCAATACTGATTTTGATTTTTCTATGAATCCATTTGAAGCCGGACTAGACAAACTAGTTGATTTAACAAAAGATGATTTTATTGGAAAAAAAGCATTAGTGGAACTAAGTAAAAAATCAGGAAAAAGATTATTTGGTATAATTTCTGAAAAAGCTTTTAAATATAAATCTAATGTTTATTTATCTAATGATGAAGTTATTGGATATCTTCCTGCATCAACTTGGTCCCCAACTCTAAAAAAATATATTGGTTATGTAAGATTTAACTATTCAGGTAAGTGGACTGATTTTAAAGTAAGAGCAGAAAGTTTAGATGATAATTTTATAGATTGTGAAGTAGTGGAATTACCATTCTACGATAAAGATAAACTTATCCCAAGAGGTAAGGATACTACAATTCCTTAAAATAAATTTAGCTTAGAGTATTTTGTAAATATGGATTTTGTTTCCATCGAGGTCTTTGATATAAGCCCCATAATAATTAGGAGTATGATCTCTTAATCCGGGCGCGCCCTCATCATGTCCGCCAGCTTTTAGAGCCGTAGTATAAAATAGATCTACCTCTTCTTTGGAATTAGCTGTGATGATCATTTGAGAACCATTGCCGCGTGTAGCAGGCTCTTTATTAAAAGGTTTTATAACCCAAAAACATTCTTCATCAATTGAGGATCCATAACCAATTTCATTATCAGTTGTTTGGCATCTCATAACATTGATAGTTTTGAATACCACATCATAAAATTTTCCCGCTTCATCTAAATTATTTGTTCCAAAGCAAACTCCAGAATAAAACATTCAGCTATTCGTTTCTTTTTCTAAAAAAAGGTATTAAGAAAACAAAACAAGCTATAAAGAAAAAAATACTTCCAAACATAGCCCAAAAGTTTCCAATGCTAGAAATAATAAACCCAACTGCAGATATGATAAATAAGATCCAACCCAAAAGATTGATATGGTTGTTTTTCATTACTTAAATTTATTTTGTATCTAGGTAGGTAGCCATTGAGTCATCCATAGCTTCTAGCCAAGTTGTATGGTGGGATGGCCCAGTTGTACCTGTAACTGGGGATGAAAAAGATTTATCTCTGTATGTAAGAATATTTGCTTCTTTGTCGTGTTCCCAATCGTAAAAATGTTTTTTGATGAGTTCAAAATCTATTTTTGGGTAATCAATTGCAGAGCAAAGATCAACACAATAATCAGTCTGAAAATCAATCATTTGGTAGGCATCCTCAAGTGCCTCCTCTTTACTAACCCAACTATTAATATCATTTGCAATCTCATCATCGCTTGGAAGTTTAATTTTATTCATAATGATATCTCGGACGTACCAAGCTTGAGCATCAAACATATTAAAAGTATGAAATTGATCCTGCATTCCAAGATAGAATAAATTATGATTATTTTGCCAAACAACACCTTTGTAAAGCATTGGTGGGTATAGCCTATTGTGGGTTTTAAGTTTTAAATTTTCAGATAAAAATGGAAAGTGATGTAAATATCCTGTGCAAAGAATAAGAGCATCCATTTCTTGCACCGTTCCATCTTTAAAGATCGCCTTATTGCCATCAATTTTATCCATGTAGTGAACTTCCTTCATCCCCTCAGGCCAATTGAAACCCATTGGATTATTTCTATACCCAATTGTTACTGTCTTAGCACCATACTTGTAACACTGTAATGCTACGTCTTCAGCTGAGTAACTACTCCCAAGCACAACTACATTTTTATTTCGAAATTCTTCAGCATCTCTAAAATCATGAGAGTGCATAATTCTTCCTGGAAAACTATTCATGCCTTCATATTCAGGTATATAAGGAACAGAGAAGTGACCTGTTGCAACGATTAGTTTGTCAAAACTATCTTTATGAAC
>CABYWI010000010.1 GCA_902522585.1 uncultured Alphaproteobacteria bacterium | reverse complement strand
GATAAGAAAATAATTTTTATAGGGCTAAGATATTCAAAGGGAGTTATTTATCATGGAATATCAATTAACTTAGATTTGTCATTAGCTGATTTTAGAAAAATTAATCCTTGTGGTATGGATGCTGGTCAGATTAGCAGTCTGAAAGAATTAAATATAAAATACAGTAAAGAAAAATTAATAATTGAGTTAAAAGAAGAATTTATCAATCAATTTGATTTAAATTTAGTTTAAATTTGTAAAACTTATTTAAATAGTAAAAATGAATAGATACAGCGCTAAGCATAAGATTTTTATTTTTATCTTGACTAAACTTTTTATCACCCATGATTGGATTATCATTAAGAAAAAATTGAAGCCTGATCTGATGTTTTCTGCCCGTTAAAAGTTTGATTAAATATAAGTGACTATCCTTGAATGAATTAATTTTTCTATAAAATAGCTTTAATAACTTTTTTTCATTATTTACATTTTCAAGTATTCCAGATTTTTTAACAAAACTTTTCTGAGTTGTAGCCAAATAATATTTATGAATTTTATTCAATAAAAAAAGTTTAGAAATACAACTTGCCGCTAATCTACTTCTAGCAAAAATCATTAAACCAGATGTATCCTTATCTAATCTGTGAACTATATAGAGAGGATATCCCAATATACTTTCATAATAATCTTTTAAAGATATTTTAACCTTTGACCCTCTTTGAACTGAATATCCCTTTAATTTATTAATGATAATAAAATCAGTATTTTCAAAAATAACTCTATTGGTTAATATCTTTTGAAATTCTTGAGAAACTTTAATTGTAAAGTTTTTTTTATTTTGAAATTCAAAATTATAATAAATATAAATAATATCATCTTTTTTAAGTTCCGAATTGGCTTTAGATTTTTTATTATTAATTTTAATTTTATATTGTCGTATTAACCTTTGTATTAAAGACAAGGGTATAGTTTCAAAATATTGAAATAAAAATTTATCTAAACGATTAAATGATTGTTTAACTCTAACTTGCAATTTTTAAACTAATGACATGGGATATATAAAAAAAAGCTAATGTTATAATTATATTAAAAAGAAAATACACAATTGCTTTTAAAAAATCTTTATTACCCAATAATTGAAATAACTCTAAATTGAAAGCTGACAGTGTGGTCAAACTACCAAATAAACCTACATACATGAATATATATGCTGAGTTTTGAAACCTTCCATAAAAGTATCCAGCTAAAGAGGATCCTATAATATTTACTATAATAGTAGATAAAGGAATTCCAAATGCTGATAAATTAATTAAGTAGAAAAAGTAACGGATGCTAGAACCTATTATAGCTCCTAAAATTAGAGCTAGATAGGATTGCATTCAGAGTTATTTTACGAACTGGATGATACTAGTATGAGCAAAATCACCAAAACGGTTACCTTTTTTTATTATTCTTGTGTAACCACCATTTCTATCTTTTTGCTGAGCAGAAATTTCAGAGAAAAGTTTTTGGCATGCTTCTTTATTATTAAAAAGCTTTGATAGTATATATTTTCTGTTACTTAAATTGTCATTCTTTGCTTTAGTAACAAGCTTTTCTATAAAAGGTCTTAGTTCTTTTGCTTTTTCAGTAGTAGTAGTAATAGTTTCATGTTTAATAAGGCTTATAGAAAGGTTTTTAAGTAATGATAATCTATGAGATGAAGTCCTATTCAACTTTCTTTGTTTTAGACCATGTTTCATTATACTTTAAACGGATCCTCATATTTTTTAGAGAGTTCTTCAATATTTTCTGGAGGCCAACCTGGTAGATCCATTCCCATATTTAAACCCATAGACAAAAGAACTTCTTTAATTTCATCAAGTGATTTTCTACCAAAATTTGGTGTTCTTAACATTTCACCTTCAGTTTTTTGAACTAAATCTCCAATATAAAAAATATTGTCATTTTTTAGACAGTTTGCTGATCTAACTGACAACTCAAGTTCATCAACTTTCTTAAGTAAATTTTTATTAAATTGAGGTTCTTTTGAAGATTGTAATTTCATTCTTTCGTCTTCAGTTGGTTCTTCAAAATTGATAAATGGCTTTAATTGATCTTGTAAAATTCTTGCAGCTAAAGCAGCAGCGTCATCTGGGGATACGGTACCGTTTGTTTCTATGTCTAGAATTAATTTGTCAAACTCTGTATCTTGGCCAATACGTGAATTTTCCACACTAAAAGATACTCTTTTTACGGGGCTAAATGTTGCATCTAACATTATCTGCCCAACGCTTTTGTTTTCATTGTCTTTGTTTTTTTCTGCAGACATATATCCTTTGTTTACATCTAGAAAAATTTCAAGATTGACCTCTCTATTTGAGTCAACATTCATTATGACAGAATCTTTATCAACAATCTCAACTTCAGGATTTTCATCAAAATCAGAGGATAAAACTTCTTTTGGTCCTTTTACATTTAGTGAGAGCTTTTGAGTATGATTGCTCTTTGAGTTAAATGTAACATTTTTTAAGTTCATTATGATATCGGTTACATCTTCTCTAACTCCCTCAATAGTTGAGAATTCATGTAGTACTCCATTAATCTTAATAGAAGTAATAGCCGTACCCTGCAATGATGAAAGTAAAACTCTTCTTAATGCATTACCAAGAGTAGTTCCAAAACCCTTTTCTAATGGCTCAATTACAACAGTTCCAAATTTTTTATTTTCACTGATTTTATAGTCAACCTTATTTGGCTTAACTAGGGTAATCCAATTATTTTCAATCAATTTATGCTCCTATTAAATTTTTATACTCTTCTTTTTTTCTTCGGTCTGCATCCATTATGTGGAAGCGGTGTAACATCTTTAATGTTATTAATTATGAAACCAATATTCTGTAGTGCCCTTAAAGCTGACTCTCTTCCTGATCCTGGGCCCTTCATAAGAACGTCAAGTTTTCTCAAGCCAACATCATAAGCTTTTTTTCCAGCTGCATCTGTTGCTATTTGAGCGGCATAAGGTGTAGATTTTTTTGAACCTCTAAAACCCATAGATCCACTAGATGACCATGATACAGCATTTCCACTCACATCAGAGATGGTTACAATAGTGTTATTGAATGAACTCTTGATATGAACAACGCCATTTTGTCCAAAATTTTTTTTTGATTTTTTTTTATCTGATGATTTTTTTTCAGTTTTTGCCATTTTTATTTAGTAACTTTTTTCTTTCCAGCTATTGCTACAGCTTTACCTTTTCTTGTTCTAGCATTAGTGTGTGTTCTTTGGCCTCTTGTAGGTAATTGGCGTCGATGTCTTAAACCTCTATAACAACCTAAGTCTTTTAAGCGCTTAATATTTTGTGATACAACGCGCCTTAAGTCACCCTCAACTGTATAACTTTCTTCAATTGATTTTCTGATTTTGGAAATTTCATCTTCAGAGAAATCCTTAATTCTTTTAGTATGATCTAGATTATTTGCTTTAAGAATATCTAAAGCAAATTTTGTTCCGATGCCATGTATATAAGTTAGTGAAACTAATGCACGTTTATTAACTGGTAAATTTACGCCTGCTATTCTTGCCAATTGAGAACTCCTGAAGGGGTGAAAATAGTAAAAAAGTATTTAAAAGTCAATATAAAATACATTAATTTAAGCTAAGTTTTTCAATGATTTTTTTAAAAATAGAGTCAATTTGATCATTGGCATCTATGCTGATAACTTCATAATCTTTAGACAAAGACTCGATAATTTTGTTATGAGTTTTCTTGTAAATTGCCAAGCGTTTATCAAATACGCCATCATCAGCCCTAGACTCTTCTAGAGATCTTTTTTTAATACGAGCTAAAAGTTCTTCATCCGTTACAGTGAAATTAATTATATTAAGATTTTTATTTTGAAAAATTACTTTAAGAGACTCAGCTTGTATAGAGCTTCTTGGAAAACCGTCAACTAATATCTGCTTATCGCCAAGACTATCAGACTTTTCTTTTAATACTGAAATAACTATTGAATCTTCAATTAAATCACCATTATCCATTTTTTGTTTTATTTCATTACCTAATATGCTTCCATCAGAAGATTTTTCTTTTAATAAAGAGCTTACTGTTAAGATATGTAAGTTTGGTAATACTGAGTCTTTTAAAACTTGAGCTTGAGTTCCCTTTCCAGATCCTGGAGGGCCAATAAAAACTATAACCATTTACTCTTATAAATTTTATTTTTACTCAATATTTTTTCATACTGAGAGGTAAATAAATGAGTTTGAATTTGAGAAAAGAAATCCATAGCGACAACTACAACTATCAACAAACTTGTTCCTCCCAAATAAAAAGGAACTGATAGTCTTGCAATTAAAAATTCAGGAATTAGTGCAATTAAGCCTAAATATACAGCGCCAACAAAAGTTAGTCGGTAAATTACATGTTCTAAATGTTGAGCTGTCTGCTCACCAGGTCTATATCCAAGAACAAAACCGCCGTTATTTCTCAAATTATCAGCCTGTTCTTTTGGGTTGAAAACAATACCTGTGTAAAAAAAGGCAAAAAACACAATAAGTCCAAAAAAGAAAAGCATATATAAAGGCTTACCGTGAGATAGATAAAAACCTAAACTAGATAAAATACCTGTACTTTCTGGTGAAAAATTTGAAATTGTATTTGGAAATAAAAGTAGAGAAGAAGCAAAGATTGCTGGAATAACTCCCGCTATATTTACCTTTATTGGTAAATATGATGACTGCCCACCAAAGACTTTATTTCCAACTTGCCTTTTAGGGTACTGGACTAAAAGTCTTCTTTGCCCTCTTTCTATGAAAACAATTACTATTATCAAAGATAAAAGTAAGAAAATGATAGAAATAATTGCAATAGCAGAAAGGGCACCAGTTCTACCCAACTCAAATGTATTAAAGATGGCAAAAGGTAAATTTGCTACAATTCCAGCAAAAATAATAATTGAAATACCGCTGCCAAATCCATGTTCAGTAATTTGTTCGCCTAACCACATAAGGAAAATAGTCCCAGAGGTCATAGTAATAATAGCTGATAGCTGAAAGAAACCAACACTTCCAAGAGTAGGATCAACTGTATCAGAGAGATTTAAAATTCCGTTTGAAATACCATAGCTTTGAAATAAAGCCAGAAGTATTGTTAGGTATCTGGTATATTGTTGAATCTTTTTTCTACCGTTTGTTCCCTGTTCCTTAAGAGCTTTCAAACTATCAAAAGAAGATTGCATTAGGGTCATAATTATAGATGCAGAAATATAAGGCATGACACCTAGGGTAAAAACAGACATTCTCATCAGAGCGCCACCAGAGAACATGTCAAAAATACCAAGAATACCATTTTGGTGTTGAGAGAATATTTGCTCTAAAACAGCTGAATTGATACCGGGTACTGGTACGTACGTACCTAGTCTATAAACTATTACTGCGAAAAGTACGAAACCAAGTTTTCGAAATAAACCAGAGTTTTTGATTGCTTCGTTGTAATCAATATTAGGAACTTTAGTGTTCATAATTTAAATATTAAGAAGCAGAACCGCCTAAGTCTTCTATTCTTTTCTTTGCACCAGGTGTAAATTTAAAATCTTTAAATTGTAATTTTTTCTTAAACTGAATTGAGTCAATTACCTTAATTTTTTTATTGTGATCTTTTTTCTTTAAAAATCCTGTATCTACAAGCATTTTCATGTCAATAGTTGAGTCATCTTGGAATTTATTAAAGCTAACCAGCGAAATAGAAAGATTATTAGATCTTAGTTTTTTAATAGAATTAAAACCTCTCTTAGGGGTTTTTCTATAGATAGGCATCTGGCCACCTTCAAAGTTTCTAACAGCAACACCAGATCTAGACTTTTGACCTTTATGTCCTCTACCAGCAGTTTTTCCTAGACCTGAGCCTACACCTTTACCTTTTCTTTTTCTATTGGAGGTTCTTTGTTTTGATAATTTATTAATCATTAGTTTTCTCTTTTGCTAATTACAGAATTAATTTCTATACTTCTTCTTGCAGATACAGACTTAGGTGTATTAATCATTCTAAGAGCCTTAATAGTTGAGCGAACAATATTATGAGGGTTTTTTGTACCAATAGCTTTTGATACAACATCAGAAATACCTAAAGCCTCAAAAATAGCTCTTGATGGGCCACCTGAAATTATACCTGTACCCTTTGGTGCAGATCTCAAAATAACTGTGCTTGAAGAGAACTTGGCTTTTATATCATGATGGATAGTTCTTCCTTCTCTTAAAGGAATTCTTACCATAGTTTTTTTTGCCTCTTCAGAAGCTTTACGAATTGCTTCTGGAACTTCTTTTGCTTTACCTGAACCAAATCCAACTCTACCTTGACCGTCTCCACTAACCACTAAAGCGGCAAAACCAAATCTTCTACCACCTTTAACAACTTTAGAAACACGCCTTACTGATATTAACTTTTCGATTAATTCTTTGTTTGTATTATTTTCAAGCATTAAAATGATAAGCCCTTCTCTCTTGCTGCATCAGCAAGTACTTTTAATCTACCATGATATTTGTATGGCCCTTTATCAAACTTTACTTCTTTGACACCCTTTTCAATTGCCATTTCTGCAATTTTTTCTCCAACTAATTTTGCAATATCAAGTTTTTTTTGACCTTCTGTTTTATTAATTTTTACAGATGAGTAAGAACATAAAGTTTTATCATTTTGTTCAGTTAATACAGATGCATATATATGTTTAGAGGATCTAAACACTAAAAGTTTATGCTTTTTAACTTCACTAAGTTTTTTTCTAATTCTAGTTTTTCTTCTAAGGAATCTAAGTTTATCGTTATTCATTATTTTTTCTTACCTTCTTTTCTGTAAATTCTCTCACCTTCATACCTTACACCTTTACCTTTATATGGTTCAGGCTTTCTGAAAGATTTGATTTCTGCTGCAACTTGACCAACTAGCTGTTTACTAGTACCAGATATAGAAATAATATTTTTCTCTACTTTGGCTGTAATTCCTTCAGGGATTTTAAAGTTAATATCGTGACTGAAACCAAGAGATAAAATTAATGTTTTGCCACTAACATTCGCTTTATATCCCGTACCTACTAGTTCTAATCTTTTTTCAAAACCCTGGGAATTGCCAACTATTTCATTTTTAACATTAGCATAGACAGTACCAAGTAATGCCTTATTTTCTCCAGAGAAATGGAGTGAATTATCTTTCATATCAACATCAATTCCGTTTGGTAAAGTAGAGCTTGATTTGCCCAACTTACCCTCAAAATTGATTACATTATCGTTAACAGATATTTTTACATCTGAAGGAATGGAAATAGGATTTCTAGCTAAACGAGACATGATTAAAATACGCTAATAAGCACTTCTCCACCTACTTTTTGATTTCTTGCATCAGAGTCTGACATAACGCCTTTTGAAGTTGAGAGAATTGTTGTACCTAAACCACCAATAGTTTTTGGAATATCTTCAACTGAACTATAAACTCTGCAGCCTTGTTTTGTAATCTTTTCAATTTTGTTAATTAATGGACTTCCTTTATAATATTTGAGTGTAATTGATAAATCTTTCTTGTTATCGCCTATTATTTCAAAACTTTCAATATAACCTTCATTTTTTAAAACATCACAAACATTAGCATTTAATTTTGAATAAATAGCTTTTATAGAGACTTTGTTGGCTTTTTGGCCATTCCTAATTCTTGTAATCATATCTGCTAAGGTATCACTCATTTTACCAACTCGCTTTCGTTAGACCAGGGATTTGACCTTTTCCAGCCATATCTCTGATTGCTATTCTTGATAAATTAAATTTTGAGTATACACCTCTAGGTCTACCAGATAAAAAACATCTATTCCTATATCTAATTCGCGATGAATTTCTCGGCATAGACTCTAATTTCATTTGAATTTTTACTCTTTCTTCAAAAGAGATTTCTTTATTCATTAAAGCTTTTTTTAATTTTGATCTTTTTTCACTCAATCTTTCAATGAGTGTTTTTCTATTAATATTTTTTTGTATTGCGCTCTGTTTTGCCATGTTTAATTCAAGAATGGAAAGTTCATTAACTTTAACAATTCATACCCTTCCTTATTGTCAGTTGCTGAAGTTGCGATTGTGATATCAAAACCAAAAATATTTTCCACATTTTCGACACTAATCTCAGGGAAAATAATATGATCTTTGATACCAATAGTTATGTTACCTTGACCATCAAAGGATTTCTTTGAGTAACCTCTAAAGTCTTTAATTCGTGGCATAGCTATATTGACTAATCTGTCGTAAAACTCCATCATGATATTTTTTCTAAGAGTAACAGATAAACCAACTGGCATTCCTTTTCTGATTTTAAAAGAAGCTATAGCTTTTTTTGATAAACGAACTACAGGAGCTTGTCCTGTTATAAGAGATAAATCTTTTTTCATTTTTTCAATAGCTTTATTATCTTCTTTAATACTACCTATACCTGCATTCACTACAATTTTTGTCATTTTAGGAACTGCCAATTTGTGAGGTATTTCTAAATTTTTAGCTAATTGATCAGATATATTAAATAGTTCTTGTATTGAAGCACTCATTAATATTTTTCTCCAGAAGACTTTAAAACTCTCACTTTTTTTCCGTCTTCGACCTTAAATCCAACTTTTGATGACTTTTTAGCTTTTGAGTCATAAGCTAAGATGTTAGAAATATGAACAGGCATCTCTTTATCAACAATTCCACCTTTTGAGTCTTGCGAAGGCTTTTGATGTTTTTTACTAATATTAACACCAGAAATAATTACTTTATCAATGGAATTGAAAACTTTGGCAATTTTACCTATTTTTCCTTTATTTTTACCCACCTTCACAATAACTTCATCGCCTTTTTTATATTTTTTTATCATTAAAGTACCTCTGGAGCTAAACTAACAATCTTCATCATATTTTTTTTTCTAAGCTCTCTTGTAACTGGGCCAAAAATTCTAGTTCCAATAGGTTCATTTTGTTTATCAAGCAATACAGCGGCGTTTGTATCAAATTTTATTGATGTTCCGTCTTCTCTTATTAAAGGTTTTTTAGTTCTAACAATAATAGCTCTTTGAACTTCACCTTTTTTCACTTTTGATCTTGGAATAGCATCCTTAACTGAAACAATAATAATATCTCCAATTCTAGCATATCTTCTTTTTGATCCACCAATAACTTTAATACAGTAAATTAATCTTGCGCCTGAATTATCTGCTACCAGTAGGTTAGACTCTGCTTGTATCATTATTTAATTACTTCCCATGATTTACTTTTAGATAAAGGTTTTGTTTCTTGAATTTTAACACTCTCTCCTACTGAAGTATTATTATCAACATCATGAGCTAGATATTTTTTTGAAACTCTAATGATTTTTTTATAAATAGGATGAGTTGTTTGTCTTGTAACTAGAACAGATATAGTTTTATTGCCCGATTTTTTGATAACTTTACCACTTAAAATTCTTTTAGGCATTTTTTACTAACCTTTCCTTAGTTAATAATGATGCAATTTGTTTTTTGACCTTCTTAAACTGTGAAGTATCAGTAAGTTGTCCACTTTTTTTCATAATTTTTAAGTTGAACAACTCTTTTTTTAAACTATTGATATCTTTATCTGCCATTAAAATTGATCCAATGAAACGAATGTGGTTTTAACAGGTAATTTTGCAGATGCAAGTTCAAAAGCTTTTTTAGCTAAATGTTTATCGACACCATCAACTTCAAACATAATTGTCCCTGGTTTTACCCTACATACCCATCTATCTATTGCCCCTTTTCCTTTACCCATTCTAACTTCAGCGGGTTTAGCTGTGACTGGGACATCAGGAAATACTCTTATCCAAAGACGGCCTGCTCTTTTTAGAAATCTTGTTATTGCTCTTCTTGATGCTTCTATTTGTCTAGCGGTGACTCTTTCAGCATTTAAAGACTTTAAACCATAATAACCAAAAGTTAATTCATGATTGCCTTTAGCATTTCCGTGTATTCGACCTTTATGTTGTTTTCTATATTTAGTATTTTTTGGTAAAAGCATTATGAGTTAACCTTTTCATTTGAAATGATATTTTTTGAATTCTTACTTTCACCTTTAAAAAGCCAAACTTTGATACCAATAATTCCATAAGTAGTCAAAGCACGAGCAGTTGCATAATCAATATCTGCCCTTAAAGTATGAAGAGGTACACTACCCTCACTAAATTTTTCAGATCTTGCTATTTCAGCACCACCTAATCTTCCACCGCAAACAATTTTAATTCCCTTTGCTCCTAGCTTCATTGCAGACATACCAGACTTTTTCATTGCTTTTCTAAAAGCAATTCGCTTTTCAAGCTGTCTTGCAATAGAGTCAGCAACCAGTGAGGCATCTGTTTCAGGTTTTTTAATCTCTTTAATATCAAGAGATATATTTTTATCAGATAGTTTTGAAAGACTAATTCTTAATTTTTCAATATCAGCACCCTTTTTTCCAATAAGAACGCCAGGCTTAGATGTATGAATAATAATTTTGAGATTAGCTGCTGCTCTTTCAATTATAACCGAGCTTATACCTGCAATTGAATAGTTCTTTTCAATATAACTTCTAATTTTATGATCTTCTTTAAGAAAATTTGAATAATCTTTTTTATCATACCATGTTGATTGCCAATATTTATTTATACCTACTCTTAATGAAATAGGGTTTACTTTCTGTCCCATTACACTCTCTCCTCTAAAATAAGAGTTAGTCTTGAGAAAGGTTTAATGATTTGAAATGCTCTTCCTTTACTCATTGGTCTAAATCTTTTCATTCTTAAGCTTTTTCCTACATAAGCCTCTTTAACGACCAGTTTATCGATATCTAAATTATTATTGTTTTCAGCATTGGCTACAGCAGAATTAAGTGTCTTTAATACTTCTTTGCTTACCCTTTTGTTAGAAAATTTTAAAATATTTACAGCAGAGTTTATGTCTTTTTTTCTAATATCTTTTACTATTAGATTCAACTTCTGTGAACTAGTTCTGATCATCTTATTAATAGCTTTAACTTCTTTAGACATTATTTTTTACCTTGAACCGCTTTTTTATCACCAGAGTGACCTTTAAATACTCTAGTAGGTGAAAATTCGCCTAGTTTATGACCAACCATATCTTCAGTGACAAATACTGGAATAAAAGATTTACCATTATAAACAGAAAGTGTTAAGCCAACAAAATCTGGAATTATAGTAGATCTTCTTGACCATGTTTTAATTGGTGATTTAGAATTCTCTTCTTTTGATTTTTTTACTTTTTTATAAAGTGTTATATCAAAGTAAGGTCCTTTCCAGACAGATCTTGCCATTATTTCTTAGCCCTTCTTGAGATTATCATTTTAGATGTGAATTTGATTTTTCTAGTTTTTTTACCTTTAGTTTTCATACCCCAAGGAGTAGATGGGTGTCTACCACCTGATGTTCTTCCTTCACCACCACCATGCGGGTGATCAACAGGGTTCATCACAACGCCTCTAACTGTTGGTCTAATTCCCAAGTGTCTCTTAATACCAGCCTTACCAATCTTTTTATTTTTATTATCTTGATTAGATACAACGCCTACTGTAGCCATACACTCTCCATGAACAAGACGAGTTTCCCTTGAGGACAACTTAATCATGATATATTTATCTTGAACTCCAAGTACCTGAGCGAAAGAACCAGCAGATCTGCATAATTTACCTCCAGCGCCAGGCTTTAGTTCAATATTATGAATTGATGTACCGGTTGGAATATTTTTGATTTTCATAGCATTTCCAGAGCTGATCTCAGTCTTTGAAGATGAAATGACTTTATCGCCTGACTTGATATCTGACGGAGCTATGATGTATTCTTTTAGATCTTGATAATCAACAAGAGCAATAAATGCGCTTCGATTAGGATCATATTCTATCCTCTCAACTGTACCAATTTTATCAAATGTATTTCTTTTAAAGTTAATAATTCTATATTTCTTTTTATGTCCACCAGATCTATGTCTGATAGTAATTTTTCCCGTATTGTTTCTTCCAGAATTAGGCTGTAATTCTTCTACAAGATCTTTTTCTGGTCTGCCTTTAAATAAAACAGATTTATCAATTTTTACTGTCTTTCTAAAAGAGGGAGTAGTAGGTTTATATGTAATTAGACCCATATCTATTTTACCTTCCCACTCATATCTATAGTATTACCTTCCTTAAGGGTAACTATAATTCTTTTTTGTTCTGATCGCGTACCTCTTTGACCCTTGAAAACTTTAGGCTTACTTTTAACAATAACACTATTCAATTTTTCGACCTTAACTTTATAAATGTCTTCTATGGTTGCTTTAATTTCAGATTTATTTGCTGATTTGGTAACTTCGAATATATATTTATTGAATTGTGCGTTAGCGGTAGATTTTTCTGTAATTACAGGTTTTTTAATTAGATTTAAGTCCATTAGATATTTTTCCCAATATATGCTTCATAAAGAGATGATTTGTTTGAAAAAATAAGCATGTCAGATTTTAAGGATGAATGTATTGAATAGTTTTTATCGGAGTGAAAAGAAATATTTTTAAAATTTTGAAATTTAGATACAACTTTATTTTCATTTGTATTTTTAAGAACAATCATGATTTTTTTATTTGTATTTTTATTTAAAATATCTTTCACTGCTTTTTCATCTAACTTAGCTTCATCAATAGAGTAAAGTGACTTGTTGTTACTTTTGATTGAAATTGATGACATTAAAGCAAGATTTTTTACTTTCTTATTAACTTTAAACGAAACTAAATGAAATTTAGGACCAAAGGCTTTACCGCCACCTCTTCTTTGTGTTGTTTTTTTATTACCAGCTCTGGCGTTACCGGTGCCTTTTTGCTTAAATAACTTCTTACCTGATCCAGTAACTTCTGATCTATCAAGGCTATGGTTGTTGCCTTGCTTATGAGAATAGGTTTTTTGAACTGAGAGATGCAAAGATTTATCAGAAATATTGGTGTTTTTAAGAGTAATTTGCTCGATCATTATTTATATACCCTTACAACTGATTTATTTTTCCCTGGCACAGAGCCTTTTAATAGAATTAATTTCTTTTCAGTATCTACTAACAAAACTTCAAGGTTTTTTGTTGTTGTGGTTTCATCACCAAGATGACCAGCCATTTTCTTACCTTTAAAAACTTTGCCAGGGTTTTGATTTTGACCAGTAGAACCATGGGCTCTATGTGAAATAGATACACCATGCGAGGCTCTCATACCGCTAAAATTATGACGCTTCATAGCTCCAGCAAAACCTTTTCCCGTTGATTTTGATTGAACACAAACTTTATCTCCTACATTAAATCTTGGAGATACTTCGCTTCCTACTTCTAATAGGTCTTCAGAAGAACTAAGTCTTTCTTCTTTTATAATTCTCTTAGGTTCAATATTTTTTTTGTTAAAATCTTTTAATTGAGGTTTGTTTAGCTTTTTTGGTTTAAGAAAACCTAGAATATTAGCTATATACCCATCTTTATCCTCAGTCCTGTTACCAACAACCGTACAAGTATTGTAGTCTAAAACAGTAGCACTAAATCTTTTACCTTCTTCACTAATAAATGATGTTTGGCCTATTTTTGTGCTAATAATCATGATTTTTTATTTTTTTATTTTTATGTCTACGTTCACACCCGAAGCGAGGTCTAATTTCATTAAAGCATCCACTGTTTGAGGAGTGGGCTCAATAATATCCATCATTCTAATGTGGGTTCTTAGCTCAAATTGTTCTCTACTTTTTTTATCTACATGCGGAGATTTATTAACAGTGACTCTTTCTATTCTTGAAGGCATTGGGATCGGGCCAATCACTTTTGCACCTGTTCTCTTTGCTGTTTGTAGAATATCTATAGAGCTTCTATCTAATATATTATGATCAAATGATTTGAGTCTAATTCTAATGTTTTGATTAATCATGGCTTATGCTAACTTTGACTTTATTTCTTCTTCAACATTAGATGGAACTACATCATAATGTGAAAATAACATTGTATAACTTGCTCTACCTTGACTCATGGAACGTAGATTATTAACATAACCAAACATATTAGCAAGAGGAACAACTGAAGATACAACCTTTGCGTTTCCTCTATCTTCCATCTTTTCGATCTGTCCTCTTCTAGAGTTAAGATCGCCTATAATGTCTCCCATATAGTCTTCAGGAGTTACAACCTCTACTTTCATCATAGGTTCTAATAACTTAGGGCCAGCTTTAGCCACTGCATCTCTGAAGGCAGCTCTTGAAGCGATTTCAAAAGCTAAAACTGATGAGTCAACATCGTGATATGCACCATCATAAACTTCGGCTTCAAAATCGATAACGTTATAACCGGCTATGACACCATTTTGTGCTGCGCTATTGATGCCCTTCTCAACTCCTGGAATATATTCTTTTGGAATGTTACCGCCCACAACTGTATTATTAAATTTAATACCAGAATTTCTTTCAAGAGGTTTAAATTTCATTTTTACTCTTGCGAATTGACCAGCACCACCAGATTGTTTTTTATGAGTGTAGTCAACTTCAACGTCTTTAGTTATGGTTTCTCTGTAGGCGACTTGTGGGGCGCCAACATCGGCTTCAACTTTAAATTCTCTTTTCATTCGATCAACTAGAATTTCTAGGTGAAGTTCGCCCATTCCTTTTATAATTGTTTGACCTGACTCTTCATCAGAAGTAACTCTGAAGCTAGGATCTTCTTGTGCTAATCTTCCGAGTGCTTGACCCATTTTTTCATAGTCAGCTTTAGTTTTTGGCTCAACCGCTACTTCGATAACTGGATCTGGGAATTCCATTTTTTCTAAAATTACAGGTTTAGAAGGTTCGCATAATGTGTCACCAGTTGTTACATTTTTCATTCCAACAAGTGCGACTATGTCACCAGCTTTCGCTTCTTTTATTTCTTCTCTCGTGTTAGAATGCATTAGAAGCATTCTTCCAATTCTTTCTTTTTGATTTTTAGATGAATTTAAAATGGTTGATCCAGAACTTAAATTACCACAATACAATCTACAAAATGTAATTTGACCAACAAATGGATCAGCTGCAACTTTAAAAGCTAAGGCAGCAAATGGTTCTTCAGTAGTATTAGGAATTTGAATTTTTTCATCAGATCCTTCTTTAACTCCCTCAACATATCCGATATCATTAGGTGAAGGTAAATAATCGACTACAGCATCTAGTAAAGGTTGAACGCCTTTATTTTTAAAAGCAGTTCCACATAAAACTGGAACAAACTTAAATTCAATTGTTCCTTTTCTTATGCATTTTTTGAGAGTTTCAACTGATATCTCATTACCTTCAAGATAATCTTCCATGGCTTGGTCATCTGCCTCTACAGCCATTTCTATCAATTCTTCACGTTTCTTTTTTGCCTCTTCCAGTAAATTATCATCGATATCTATAACATCAAACTTTGCTCCTAAGCTATCATCTTGCCAAATAATTGATTTGAAGTTAACAAGATCAACAACTCCTTTAAAGTCAGCTTCTTTACCAATTGCCATTTGAAGAACTAAAGGATTTGCACCCAATCTATCTTTAATAGACTGGATATTCATTTCGAAATCAGCTCCTAGTCTATCCATTTTATTACAGAAACAAATTCTTGGAACTTTATAACGATCTGCTTGTCTCCATACAGTCTCAGACTGAGGCTCAACTCCTGCAACACCATCAAAACAAGCAACAGCACCATCTAATACTCTTAAGGATCTTTCTACTTCAATTGTAAAATCTACGTGACCGGGAGTATCAATAATGTTAATTCTATGATCATCCCAAAAGCAAGTAGTTGCCGCTGAGGTTATTGTAATACCCCTCTCTTGTTCTTGTTCCATCCAATCCATGGTTGCGGCACCATCATGAACTTCACCAATTTTATGAGATTTTCCAGTGTAATATAAAATTCTTTCTGTAGTAGTTGTTTTACCGGCATCAATATGTGCCATAATTCCGATATTTCTATATCTATTTAAATCCATTAACTACCACCTGTAATGTGCGAAGGCTCTGTTTGCTTCAGCCATTTTGTGCACTTCATCTTTTTTCTTAACAGAATTACCTTTATTTTCAAAAGCATCTATCAGCTCATTTGCGAGTCTTTCCCTTTGAGTTTTTTCGTTTCTTTTTTTAGAATTTGAAAGAATCCATTTAAAAGCGAGAGCTTGAGCCCTTGTACTTCGTACTTCCATAGGAACTTGGTACGTGGCTCCACCCACTCTTCTGGATTTAACTTCAACAGAGGGTTTGACATTGTTAATAGATTTTTGAAAATAATCTAAAGGGTCTTCACTTTGGTTTTGTGCCTGAATAATATCAAGTGCACCATAAACGATTTTTTGGGCAACGGTTTTTTTTCCACCAACCATAACTTCGTTTATAAATTTATTTAAGACTATACTATTGTATATCGGATCAGGTAATATCTGTCTCTTCTCTGCTGCTCTTCTTCTCGACATGTTTTAAAATTTAGCTCTTAGGCCTTTTGGCTCCGTACTTTGATCTTCTTTGGCGTCTTTTTTCTAAGCCTTGGGTATCTAGAGTTCCTCTTATTATGTGATAACGAACACCTGGTAAGTCTTTTACTCTACCACCTCTGATTAAAACAACAGAGTGTTCTTGCAGATTATGACCTTCGCCAGGAATATACGCTGTTACTTCTTGACCGTTAGTTAGTTTTACTCTGGCAACTTTTCTTAATGCGGAGTTAGGTTTTTTAGGGGTTGTTGTGTAGACTCTAAGACACACACCTCTTTTTTGAGGGCAAGATTTTAGTGCAGGTACCTTATTTCTCTTAGAGACTTTCTCTCTAGATTTTCTAACTAATTGATTTATGGTCGGCATAGTTCGCAGAATATATTTATAGTATTCATCATAGTCAACATTTATTTAGTATTTTCTATTTGTTTTAGAAGTGAATTATCCCTTATTTTAGCTTCTTTTCTTAGGGCTCTGATAACGTTTCCTGTACCTGCAGGAATTAGCTTACCAACAATTACATTTTCTTTTAGACCTGTGAGCTTATCCACCTTACCATTAATAGCGGCTTCGGTAAGCACTCTGGTTGTTTCTTGAAAGGATGCTGCAGAAATAAATGAGTTAGTTTGAAGACTTGCTTTAGTAATACCCAAGATCATCATTTTAAACTTAACTTCATTTTTTCCTGCTTCTTTAAGTTCATTATTCTTTTCAAGTACAGTGGTTCTATCTAAAACATCTCCAACAAGATATTCGCTATCACCAGATTCAATTACTTCAACTTTTTGAAGCATTTGTTTGGTGATACATTCAATGTGTTTATCATCAATTAAAACACCTTGTAGTCTATAAACTTTTTGAACTTCCCTAACCATATATTCAGCTAAAGCCTCGATGCCAAGGATATTTAAAATATCAGTAGGTGATGGTGTTCCGTCAACTATCATGTCTCCTTTATTAACCTTATCGCCCTCATTGAAATAAATATATGTTCCTTTTGGAATTAAATATTCAACAGGATCTCCTTCTTCAGGATTAATAATTATTCTTCTTTTACTTTTAATATCTTTACCAAACTCAATCACACCAGAAATTTCAGCTAAGACAGCAGGATTTTTTGGTTTTCTTGACTCGAAAATATCTGCGACTCTAGGAAGACCCCCCGTAATGTCTTTAGTTTTAGATGAGGCTCTTGGGATTCTAGCTATAATATCACCTGCTTTAACTTCTTTTCCTTTTTCAATATTTAATACTATTCCTACGCTTAAATCATAGGATGAATTATTTGAACCTTTTGTTTTTACAGGGTTTCCCTTGCTATCAGTAATAACAAGTTGAGGCTTGAGATCTTGTTTACCTTGGAAACTCTTCCAATCGATTATCACTTTTGATGAAATACCAGTAGTTTCATCGAATTTTTCAATAAACGATACACCCTCTACAAGATCACTAAAATCTAAAGTACCAGATTCTTCTGCTACAATAGGAACAGTATAAGGATCCCATTCTAACATTAAGTCATTTAACTTAACTTCTGCTTTATTTTTAACTAAAAGTGTGGAGCCATATGGAGCCCTAAATGTTGAGACTAATTTATTATTTAAATCATATATTTCAAGTTCAGTAGTTCTATTAATAATGATTTCACTACCAGATTGGTTAACAACAGATCTTAAATTAAGAATTTTAATCTTACCATCACTAGGGGACTCAAAATTAGACTTTTCGGCTGAAGAGCTAGCTACACCGCCCACATGGAAAGTTCTCATAGTCAATTGAGTACCAGGTTCACCAATAGACTGAGCAGCTATAATTCCAACAGCTTCACCAGTATTCACAGGCTCCCCTTTTGCTAAATCTCTACCATAAGATTTTGCACAAATACCATTAACACAACCACAAGTAATAGGAGATTTGATCCTAACAGAAGTAATATTTTCTTTTTCAATAGTTTCTATTTCTTCATGAGAAATGTAGTCACCATTTTTCATAATAACTTTTCCTTCAGAAGTTTTGACATCGTCTGCTAGATATCTGCCGAATACTCTGTCTTTTAATGGTATAGCAACCTCACCAGACTCATAAATAGTGTCTACAGTAAGACCCCCACAAGAACCGCAATCTTTTTCAGTAATAGTTAAGTCTTGAGCAACATCAACAAGTCTTCTAGTTAAGTATCCTGAGCTAGCTGTCTTAAGAGCTGTATCAGCAAGACCCTTTCTCGCTCCATGAGTTGAGTTAAAATATTCAAGTACTGTTAGACCATCTTTAAAATTAGAAGTGATAGGATTTTCAATAATTTCTCCAGAAGGTCTAGCCATCAAGCCTCTCATTCCAGCAAGCTGTTTTAACTGAGCTTCTGAACCTCTAGCACCTGAGTGAGCCATGATATATACAGAATTAATTTGATTATCTTTAGTAGTTGAAACGGTTTTCATCATTGCTTTCGCAACTTTATCTGTGCAAGTTGACCAAAGTCCAACCACTTTATTGTATTTTTCTCTCTCTGTAATTAAACCTTCTTGATATTGGGCTTCTAAACTGTTTACCTGTTTTTGAGTTTCCTGAATTAAAGAATTCTTTTCTTCAGGAATAACTAGATCATCTTTTCCAAAAGAAATACCAGCTTTAGCTGCATACTTGAAACCTACATTCATTATTTGATCTACGAAGATACATGTAGCCTTTTGACCAGTAAATCTATAGACGTTGTCTAATAAATTACTAATTTCCTTTTTAGTTAAAATTTTATTTATACAATCAAAAGGTAAGTTCTCACTCTGAGGAACAGTTTTGAATAAGAGAACTCTTCCAGGAGAAGTGGTAAACTTTTTATCTTCATAATCATTTGTTTCTTTATTAAAAGTCTTAGTTCTAAAAAGAATTGGAGTATGTAAGTTGATGGATTTATTTTCCAACGCAAATTCAACTTCGCCAATATGAGAAAAATATTTTTTAACTTCTTCATTTTCATTAATTAAAGAAAGGTAGTAAATACCTAAAACTATATCTTGACTCGGTACAATGATTGGCTTTCCTGAAGATGGAGAAAGAATATTGTTGGTGCTCATCATCAAAACTCTCGCCTCTAGCTGCGCTTCAAGGCTTAGTGGAATGTGAACTGCCATTTGGTCTCCATCAAAGTCTGCATTAAAAGCTGTACACACTAGTGGATGTAATTGTATTGCTTTACCTTCTATTAAAATTGGTTCGAAAGCCTGAATCCCTAGTCTGTGTAAAGTAGGAGCTCTGTTTAAAAGAATTGGGTGTTCTCTAATTACTTCGTCTAGTATATCCCAAACTTCTGGTCTTTCAGATTCAACCATTTTTCTCGCAGATTTAAGAGTTGAGGCAAAACCATAAGACTCAAGTTTGTTGTAAATAAATGGTTTGAAAAGCTCCAAAGCCATTTTCTTTGGAAGGCCACATTGGTGAAGTTTAAGCTCAGGGCCAACAACAATCACAGATCTACCGGAGTAATCTACTCTTTTACCAAGAAGATTTTGTCTAAACCTTCCTTGCTTACCTTTAAGCATTTCAGATAAAGATTTTAATGGTCTTTTATTAGTGCTCGTAATTACTCTGCCTCTTCGTCCATTATCGAATAAGGCATCAACTGACTCTTGTAGCATTCTTTTTTCATTTCTGACAATGATGTCTGGTGCTCTGAGATCTAAAAGTCTTTTAAGTCTGTTATTTCTATTAATTACTCTTCTATATAAGTCATTTAGATCGGATGTAGCAAATCTACCTCCCTCTAAAGGAACTAAAGGTCTTAGTTCGGGTGGAATGACTGGGAGAACCTTTAAAATCATCCATTCAGGCTTTATGTTGGATCTTTTAAAACCTTCCATAACCTTCATTCTTTTAAGAATTTTTTTCTTTTTTGTTTCAGAAGATGTAGCTTCGCCATCTTCTTTCAACTTTTCAATTTCGTTATCTAAATCTAAGCTAGATAGAATTTCATAAACAGCCTCAGCTCCAATACCATGTTTAAAAGAGTCTTCACCAAACTGCTCAATAGCCTCTTCTAATTCTTCATCAGTTAGAAGCTGGTTCTGTTCAAGACCCGACATTAAAGGGTCAATCACAATGTGACTTTCGAAGTACAGAACTTTTTCTAAATTTTTAAGAGTAATATCTAATGCAAGACCTATTCTACTTGGAAGTGATTTTAAAAACCAAATATGAGCAACTGGAGCTGCAAGCTCTATGTGAGCCATTCTTTCTCTTCTAACTTTAGATAAAGTAACTTCAACACCACATTTTTCGCAAGTAATGCCTTTGAATTTCATTCTTTTGTACTTACCGCATAAGCATTCATAATCTTTAGTTGGTCCAAAAATTCTAGCGCAGAATAAACCCTCTCTTTCGGGCTTAAATGTTCTGTAGTTAATAGTTTCTGGTTTTTTTATCTCTCCAAAAGACCATGATCTGATTTGCTCAGGGCTTGAAACAGAAATTTTTATTTGATCAAAGTTAAGAGTTTGTTGATTATTTTTAAAAAGGTTAGTTAAATCTTTCATTATGCTCCTTCCCTATTTGCTGAGGGGTCTGTTTCTATTAATTCGACGTTAAGTCCAAGTGATTTAAGCTCTTTAACTAAAACATGGAAAGATTCTGGTATTCCACTTTCAAAGTTATAGTCACCCCTAATCAAAGCCTCATATACTTTTGTTCTACCTGCAACATCGTCTGACTTGATGGTAAGGATCTCTTGAAGGGTATTTGAAGCGCCGTATGCTTCTAAAGCCCAAACTTCCATTTCTCCAAATCTTTGACCACCAAATTGAGCTTTACCCCCAAGCGGTTGTTGTGTTACTAAGCTGTAAGGTCCAATTGAACGTGCGTGTATTTTGTCATCAATTAAGTGATGTAGTTTTAAAATGTATTTATATCCAACTGTAACTTTTCTCTCAAACCTCTCACCAGATCTTCCATCATAAAGATATACTTGACCACTATTATCAAAGCCTGCTTTGTCTAAAAGATTGGTTATTTCTTCTGTGTTAGTACCATCAAAAACTGGTGTGGCAAAAGTTACACCTTTTTCTAAATTTCCAGCTAATTCAACTAACTGATCATCATTCATATTTTGGATTTCTAAATTTGAATCTTTATTAGTTTCATAAAAGGAAGTGAGAGACTGTTTTAATTGACTAATATTGCCTTCTTTTCTTGCTAAGTCTAAACTTTTGGAAATCTGCTTACCAATCCCATAAGCCGCCCAACCTAAGTGAGTTTCAAGGATTTGCCCAATGTTCATACGACTAGGAACACCAAGAGGGTTTAAGAGAACATCTACTGGGGTACCGTCTTCTAGGAATGGCATATCCTCAACAGGAACAATTTTAGAGATAACGCCTTTATTTCCATGTCTTCCAGCCATTTTGTCTCCAGCCTGTAATTTTCTCTTTACTGCAACAAATACTTTAACAACTTTTAATACTCCAGGAAGAAGATCATCTCCACTTTGGATTTTTTCAATTTTATTTTGGAATTTCTTATCTAGTAATATAACTGCATCATTAAAAATTTTCTTTTGTGAATTGAAAGTTTCCATTGAAGTTTGATCATCGACAATTATTTGTTCAAGAAAATCTATCGGTTTACCTTCAATGTCAGAGTCGTTGATGTTATTTCCTTTTTTTATTATATCCAAAGAAACGTTCGATTTTTTATTTCTGAATAAATTTTTAAGGTTTTGTTTATAGTTATTTTCAAGAATATTTTTTTCATCATCTCTGTCTTTTGCTAGTCTATCAATCTCAACTCTTTCAATAGCTATTGTTCTTTCATCTTTATCAACACCTCTTCTAACAAGGACTTGCACGTCAACAATAACACCAGAATATCCAGTAGGTAATCTAAGAGAGGTGTCTTTAACATCGGCAGCTTTTTCAGAGAAGATAGCTCTTAAAAGTTTTTCTTCTGGAGTAATTGGAGAATCTCCCTTGGGTGAAACTTTACCTACTAATATATCGCCAGGTTTTACTTCGGAACCTATATATACTATCCCAGCTTCATCTAAGTTTGTAATACTCTCATCACCTACATTTGGCATGTCACGGGTAATCTCTTCAGGGCCTAGTTTGGTATCCCTGCATAGAATTTCAAATTCCTCAATATGAATTGAGGTGAATCGATCTTCATGAACAACTCTTTCGGACATGATGATAGAATCTTCAAAGTTGTAACCATTCCAAGGCATAAAACCTACTAATAAATTTCTACCTAGGGCTAATTCGCCTAAATCTGTAGAAGGACCATCAGCAATAATATCACCTCTTTGTACATAGTCGCCAATTTTTACAATAGGCTTTTGATTTATGGCAGTACTTTGATTTGAACGTTGGAATTTTTTAAGGTTATAAATATCAACGCCACTTTTATCTTTGCTGATATTTTTAGAGTCAGATCTAATTACCACTCTTGATGAGTCTACCTGATGAACATAGCCACTGTTTTTGGCAATTACTACAGCACCACTATCTCTTGCAACTTTAGATTCAAAACCAGTTCCAACAAGGGGAGCTTCGCTTTTAACTAGGGGCACTGCTTGTCTCATCATATTTGAACCCATTAATGCTCTATTAGCGTCATCGTTTTCTAAAAATGGAATTAGAGAGGCAGCTACTGAAACCAATTGTTGAGGATTAACGTCCATAAAATCAATCTCTGATGGGTTACAGAAGATAAAGTCTCCTCGTCTTCTACAGCTTACCAATTCCTCGGTAAACTTTCTAATTTCATTAATTGGGCTATTCGCCTGAGCAATTGTATAGTTTTCCTCTTCATCAGCATTTAAATAAATAACCTCATCAGTAACTGAACCTTTATTAATTTTTCTATAAGGTGTTTCGATAAAACCATATTGATTAATTCTTGCAAAAGAGGATAAGCTATTAATCAGACCAATGTTTGAACCCTCAGGTGTTTCAATTGGACAAATACGGCCGTAGTGAGTTGTATGAACATCTCTTACTTCAAAACCAGCTCTCTCTCGGGTTAGGCCACCTGGGCCTAGTGCAGAAATTCTTCTCTTATGGGTAATTTCACTTAAAGGATTAGTTTGATCCATAAACTGGCTAAGTTGGCTAGTTCCTGTGAATTCTTTTAATACAGTTTGAATAGGTTTAGAATTAACTAAATCTTGAGGCATAATCGACTCAATATCAACTGTTCCCATTTTTTCTCTTATAGCTCTTTCCATTCTTACAAGACCAATTCTGTATTGGTTTTCAATTAACTCACCGACAGATCTCACACGTCTGTTACCTAGATGGTCAATATCATCTTTACCGGCACTTTCTGTTTTCATATCGAAAAGCTTTTTGGCAACTGCGAGGATGTCAGACTTACTTAAAATTCTTGATTTATTATTTTTTTCTAATGATAGATAAGAATTTAATTTTACTCTACCCACTTCAGATAGGTCATATCTATCTACGCTGAAAAACATATTTTGAAATAAATAATTACTTGCTTCGAGAGTAGGTGGCTCACCAGGTCTTAATATTTTAAAAATATCAAAAAGAGCTTCTTCTCTAGAATTATTTTTATCTGCAACTAAAGAGTTAATTATACCTAAGTTACCCGTTGCTTGGTTTGCATTAATCACTGAAAATTGATCTATTGAAAGCTCATTTAATCTTTCGAAGAATTCTTTACTAAGTAAAGTTCCTGCTTCAGCATAAACTAAACCATTGTCGTAATTTACTAAATCATTAGATAAATAAAATCCATACAGATCTTCCTCAGAGAAGAAAAATTTTGATACTTTTTTATCTTTAATTTCTTTCAAAAGTTTTAATGAGAGTTTAACATCTTTATTGGCTACTATTTCCTTAGATGATGGATCAACTAAATTGAAAGGAAGATTTTTATATTTAAATTTATTTAAATCTAAATTTACCACCCAACCATCTTTTTGTCTCTTGAAAGCAAAAGTTTCATAAAAATAAGTTAAGATTTCCTCAGAGGTCATACCTGATACTTTATAAATATCTGGATCAACTTTATTATTTTTACACTCTTCTAGATATTTTTCTGATGCTTTTGAAGGTAAAGCTTGAAGAATGGTGGTAGAAATCATTTTCTTTTTTCTATCTATTCTAAAAAATAAGTTATCTTTATGATCAAATTCAAAATCCAACCATGAACCTCTATAAGGAATTATCCTTGCGTTATAGAGTACTTTTCCACTTGCATGTGTTTTACCTTCGTCATGGTCAAAGAAAACGCCCGGAGAACGGTGTAATTGGCTTACAACAACTCGCTCGGTGCCATTAACAACAAAAGTACCGTTGTTTGTCATGAGTGGAAGATCGCCCAAATATACTACCTGTTCTTTAATATCTCTTAATGATTTTTCTCCGGTTTCTTCGTTAATATCCCAAATTATCAGTCTAAAAGTGACCATTAAAGATGCTGAAAAAGTAAGACCTTTTCTTCTACATTCGTCTACATCGTATTTAGGATTATCAAGATAATAGTCAATATAATGGAGCTCAGACTTGCCTGCATAGTCTTTGATGGGAAAGACAGAATTAAAGACTTCTTGCAGTCCAGTATTTGAACGATCCTCAACTGACTTTCCTAACTGGAGGAACTTATCAAATGAGATTTTCTGTATATCGACCAGATTTGGTACTTCAATCGTTTTACCGATTTTACCAAATGAATATCGAATACGTTTTTTTTCAGTAAAGCTAAGTGGCATAATTTGTAGAACCTGTAATTAAAAAATAATTATTTAAGTTCTACTTTTGCGCCAGCGGCCTCGAGCTTAGTCTTCATCTCTTCAGCCTCTTCTTTCTTAACTCCTTCTTTTAAAGTTTTTGGAGCACCTTCAACCATATCTTTAGCTTCTTTTAAACCAAGACCAGTGATTGCTCTTACTTCTTTAATTACATTAATTTTTTGATCACCAGATGCTGCTAAAACAACATCGAAGCTATCTTTTTCTTCGGCTGCTTCTGCTGCTGGTGCTGCGCCTGCTGCTGCAACTGCAACTGGTGCTGCTGCTGAAACTCCCCACTTTTCTTCTAAAAGTTTTGAAAGTTCTGCTGCTTCCATAACTGTTAAAGTTGATAATTCATCAACGATTTTATTTAAGTCTGCCATTTGTGTCTCTCCCTAAGTTAGTCTGTTTTGTTTTGTAGTATTGAAATAATGTCTTGATCAGGTCTTTGTAATAATCTTACAAGCTTTGATGCCGGAGCATTAATCAACCCAACTATTTTTCCTCTGATTTCATCAAGAGAAGGTAAAGTTGCAACCTTAGCTATATCGTCCTTTGTATATAGTGTGTTATCGAAAAAAGCTGCCTCTGCGGAAAGCTTTTTTAAATCTTTTTCAAATTTTTTACAAACTTTAGCTGTGCCTACAGGATTGTTTGTAAATATAAGTAGTTTCTGTTGTGATAAAAATTCATTCAGCCCTTTTTTGTCTTCAGTTTTATCAATAAAAATTTTGACTATATTGTTTTTAGAAATTTTAGTAACCCCTTCGTTATTTCTGATTTCAGTTCTAAATTGAATCATTTCCTTTACTGACATATTAGAAAATGAAGCTATAAACATTGCAGAATAATCCTTAGACATTTGGTCTAAATTCTCGATATATTGTTGTTTTTGAGCTTTATTCAATTTCTTATACCTCTACCTTTAGGCCAAAACCCATGGTTGATGAAACGAACACAGAATTAATAAAGTTTCCCTTTAAACTTGAGGGTTTAATTTTTTTAATTTCCTCAACAAAAGAATTAATATTTTCACTTAGTTGGTTTTCATCAAAGCTAATTTTTCCAAGTGCTGCATGTATAGTACCAGCTTTGTCATTTTTATATGCAACAAGACCTTTATTTATATTTTCAATTGTACCTTTTACATCGTTAGTAACCGTTCCTGATTTTGGGTTAGGCATTAAACCTTTAGGGCCTAAAACTTTTGCGATCTTACTTACTACCGCCATCATATCAGCAGTAGCGATGATAACATCTACATCTATTTTTTCTTGAAGAGCAGATACTAAATCTTCACCGCCAACTTTTTTTACACCTAGAGCCTTTGCCTCTTCTGCGGCTTTACCTTGTGCGAAAACTGCAATATCAACTTTTTTTCCTAAGCCGTGAGGAGGAACAAAACTACCTCTCACATTTTGGTCAGATTGTTTGGAGTCAATACCTGTATTGATAGATACTTCGATAGATTCATCAAATTTAACAAACTTTTTTTCTTTTAGTAGTTTTACAGCTTCAATAACAGGATATGATTTATTGAAATCAACACCATCAATTTGTTTTTTTTTATTTTTTGTTAAAAGCATTAAACCACTTCCATTCCCATTGACCTTGCTGAACCTAGAATGATCTTAGAAGCCTGATCAACGTCATAAGCATTTAGATCTTCTAATTTTTCTTTTGCTATTACATTTATCTGCGCCATCGTCACTTTTCCTAACTTTGCACGACCAGGCGTTTGACAACCTTTTTTAATCTTTGCAGCTTTTTTTAGGTAAAAAGTAACTGGTGGTTTTTTTGTGACGAAATCAAATGATCTGTCTTTATATGCAGTAATAACAGTTGGTATTGGCGCACCTTTTTCTAAATCTTTAGTTGCATCATTAAACTGTTTACAAAAATCTTGAATATTTAATCCTTTTTGACCTAAAGCAGGACCTACCGGAGGTGCAGGATTTGCAGAGCCTGCAGGAATTTGAAGTTTGATATATCCTAATATTTCTTTTGCCATTGTTTTCTAGCCTTTTACTACTTGCGAGTAATCCAATTCTAACGGTGTAGGTCTCCCAAAAATTGAGACGGACACTTTAAGCTTTTGTCTTGAACTGTCAACCTCTTCTATTATTCCACTAAATGAAGCAAAAGGACCATCAGATACTTTTATTTGCTCACCAACTTCGTATTCAAACTTAGGTTTTGGATTATCCACCCCTTCAGTAATGTCTTGTAAAAGTTTTGAAACTTCTCTTTCAGATATAGCTATAGGCTTGTCTTTAGTGCCTAAAAAATTAGATACTTTTGGAATGTCCCTCACTAAGTGCCATGTATTATCATTCATGACCATTTTAACCAAAACGTAACCTGGAAAAAATTTCTTTTCTGAATTAACCCTTACACCTCTTCGAACCTCTACAACAGCTTGAGTAGGTACTGATACCTCGTTAATAAGATCCTCAAGTTCTACTTTTTTAGCTTCATCCATAATGGCGTCTGCTACCTTTTTTTCAAAACCTGAGTGACAATGGACAACGTACCATTTAGATGTATCTGAACTGACTACCATTAACTTTATCCTAGAATAATTCTAACTATAAATGCGAAAAATTGATCAAGGAGCATCAAAATAACTGCAGCAATACTAATTACAACCAAAACAATTCCAGAAGTAGTAAAAGTTTCTTTTTTAGAAGGCCAAGTAACTTTAGATACCTCCTGTCGAACCTCTCTTAAATACTTTGCTGGATTAAATTTCATAATTAAAACTGGCAGGAGTGGCAGGCATCGAACCCGCAACCTCCGGTTTTGGAGACCGGCGCTCTACCAATTGAGCTACACTCCTTCATAATTAATAATGCTGCAGAGAAATTAATTATTCAATAATTTCTGATACAACTCCTGAACCAACAGTTCTACCACCTTCACGAATAGCAAAACGTAAGTTATTATCCATCGCAATAGGAGCTAGTAGTTCTACTTCAAGAGTAACGTTATCACCGGCTTCACCAGAGTCGAGAAGCTTTCTGAACATCTCAACGCCAGTAACAGTAGTTTTCTGGGTATCTGATAAACCAATGATCTCAACTTCTTCACCTGGTTTAACAATACCTTGCTCAATTCTACCAGTAACAACAGTACCTCTACCAGAAATTGAAAAAACATCTTCAACAGGCATTAGGAAAGCTTTATCTAAATCTCTAGCAGGAGCAGGAATATACTCATCTACTTTATCCATTAATTCTAGAATTGAATTTTTACCAATAGCTTCATCTCTATCTTCAACCGCAGCTAAAGCAGAACCCTTTACGATTGGAATATCATCGCCTGGGAAATCATAACTTGATAATAACTCTCTAATTTCCATTTCAACTAGATCTAAAAGTTCTGCATCATCTACTTGATCAACTTTATTCATGTATACAACAAGAGCAGGAACACCAACTTGTCTTGCCAATAAAATATGTTCACGAGTTTGTGGCATTGGGCCATCTGCAGCATTAACAACTAGAATACCACCATCCATTTGGGCAGCACCTGTAATCATGTTTTTTACATAGTCTGCGTGACCTGGGCAGTCAACGTGTGCATAGTGCCTTTTATCAGTCATATACTCCACATGTGCTGTAGAAATTGTAATACCTCTTTCTTTTTCTTCCGGAGCTTTATCAATTTCATCGTATGCTGTAAATGTTGCACCACCTTTTTCTGCTAATACTTTTGTAATTGCAGCAGTAAGTGTAGTTTTACCATGGTCGACGTGACCGATAGTTCCAATGTTGACGTGTTCTTTCGACCTGTCAAATTTTTCTTTAGCCATTTTAAGTTGTTACCTCTTTTTAATATCTATTACTTAATTTTTTTTTGTTTTTGGAGCGGGTGAAGGGAATCGAACCCTCGTAGCCAGCTTGGAAGGCTGGAGCTTTACCATTAAGCTACACCCGCGAATAAGCGGGTAACCACTTCAAAACAACCACAAAAACAAATCCTTGTGAGTTCCGATAAACTACTTATTTTTCTTTAAAATTCAATAGCTAATGTGAAAAAAGTGGTGGAGGGAGTAGGATTCGAACCTACGTACACTTGCGTGAACAGATTTACAGTCTGCCGCCTTTAACCACTCGGCCATCCCTCCA
>CABYWI010000009.1 GCA_902522585.1 uncultured Alphaproteobacteria bacterium | reverse complement strand
CCCTAGTTTCAAGCTTTTTTCACAAATCAAAAAAAATATTGAGCCTATTTTATTTTGAACTAATTTAGACTTCGTGAAGATACTAGTTTTAGGGTTGGGCTATGTAGGAACAGCGAACGCTGTTTTGCTTTCACAGCATAATGAAGTTGTTTGCTATGATTTAAATCAAGATCGAGTTAACTCGATCAACAACCAAATTTCCCCCATTGATGATAAAGAGGTATCTGAATTTCTTTTAAAAAAAAAATTAAATCTTAAAGGGGTAAGTGAATTTCCTTTTGGTGAGAATTTTGATTTTGTGATTATCGCTACCCCAACAAACTATGATCCTGATACAAATTATTTTGATACCTCATCAGTAGAGTCTTGCATAGATCAACTCAACACCCAAAATTTCAAAACCACAATTATTATTCGATCAACTCTTCCAGTAGGTTTTGTCGAAGTTGTTCAAAAAAAATATCATAATCAAGAAATTATTTTTGTCCCTGAGTTTCTTCGTGAAGGAAGAGCCTTGCATGACAGCCTATATCCCTCTCGCATCATTATAGGTTCACACTCAGATCAAGCTAAGATATTTGCAAAACTATTATCTGAGGGCGCAAAAGATCAAGAGGTAAAAACTATATATACAAAATCAAAAGAAGCTGAGTCTTCCAAATTATTTGCTAATGCATATCTGGCAATGCGTGTTACTTTTTTCAATGAACTCGACTCCTTTGCCATGACTCGAGGACTAGATACCAAAGAAATCATTCAAGCAGTGAGCTTAGATCCGCGCATAGGTGATTATTATAATAATCCCTCTTTTGGCTATGGAGGTTACTGTCTTCCTAAAGACACCAAACAACTCTTACGTAACTTTGACAAAGTTCCACAAAAAATTATGGAAGCCATTATTGACTCTAATACGATGCGTAAAGATTTCTTAGGTTTAGAAATTGCTAAGTTAAAACCCAAAACAGTTGGAATTTACAAACTAGCAATGAAAGAGGGCTCCGATAATATTCGTGAGTCAAGCATGCAGGGCATTATGAAAAGAGTAAAATCTAAAGGAATTCCTGTCATTATTTATGAACCCTTAATTGAGGAAGAAAATTTTTTTAACTCTCCTATTTATAAAGATCTTGAGCAATTTAAAAAAGATGCCGATCTTATAATTTGTAATCGTAATTCTTCTGAATTAAGCGATGTACAAGATAAAATCTTTACGCGAGATATATTTCAGAAAGACTAATTATTACGTATAGAGGACGTTACTTTGAATGCGGGCTTGAATCAATCTGATGTAAAGCACCCAAACTCCAAGGGAATAGCATTGATTAGCAAAAAAATAGCTGAAAATATAAAAAAAATGATAAATTAATGCCTGTTTAACTTCATATCTGCTCCAGAATAGTCTATATTGCTCAAGCTTATAATTATAAGGAGGAAAATAATGACAAAAATTAAGTCTTTATTTGTATCTCTTGTTTTAACATTAGGTCTTTCATCAGCTTTTGCTGGTACGTTAGATACTGTTAAAGACAGAGGAAAATTAATGTGTGGTTCCAACACTGGTCTTGCTGGTTTTGGTAATCCAAATGATGCTGGTGTATGGGAAGGTATTGACGTTGATGTATGTCGTGCTGTTGCAGCTGCTGTATTCGGCGATTCTACTGCTGTAGAATTTGTACCTACTACATCAAAAGTACGTTTCACTGTTCTTCAATCAGGTGAAATTGATATGCTTTCAAGAAACACAACTTGGACTTTATCAAGAGACGTTGATCTTGGTTTAGAGTTCGTTGGTGTTAACTACTATGATGGTCAAGGCTTTATGGTTAACAAAAGTCTTGGTGTATCAAGCGCTATGGAATTAGATGGTGCATCAGTATGTATTCAGGTTGGTACAACAACTGAAATGAACCTTGCTGACTTCTTTAAAGCAAATAGCATGAGCTATGAATCAGTTCCTGTAGAAACTAACTCAGAAGCTGATGCTGCGTATACAGCTGGTCGTTGTGACGTTTATACAACAGACGCATCAGGTTTATATGCAAGTAGAGCTGGTTATCCAGATCCATCTGCTCACGTAGTTTTACCAGAAATTATTTCTAAAGAGCCTTTAGGCCCTGCAGTTAGAGGTAATGATAGTGAGTGGGCTGACGTAGTTAGATGGTCACTTAATGCAATGATCATTGGTGAAGAGCTAGGTATCAACTCAGGTAATGTTGAAGCAATGAAGGGTTCTAAAAATCCAGAAGTTCTGAGACTTTTAGGTGTTGAAGCTGGTTACGGTGCTCAGCTTGGTCTTTCAGACGATTGGGCTGCTAACATCCTAACTCAAGTAGGTAACTACTCTGAGAGCTTTGAAAAACATATTGGTCCTAACACACCAATTAACATTCAAAGAGGTTTGAACGCTCTATACAGTGATGGTGGTATTCTTTACGCACCTCCATTCAGATAAAATAAATTGGGTATGGGCTTTATGCCCATACCCTTAAACTAAGGACTCCACAAATGCAGGCCAATTTTCTTAGAAGGTTAATTTTTGATGAAAAATCAAGATCACTTCTTATTCAAACTCTCGTAATTGGTCTTTTTGCTTCACTTATCTATCTAATAGCTCAACAAACAGCATATAACCTTGAGAAAAGAGGTATTAGTTCAGGATTTGATTTTTTACATGTAGCCGCAGGTTACGATATTAGTATTCGTTTAATTCCTTTTACAAGTGAGGATACTCATTTAAGAGCTTATTTTGTTGGATTATTAAATACTCTTATGATTGCTGTTTGTGGATGTTTTTTAGCAACAATCATCGGATTTTTAGTTGGTGTTATTCGCCTCTCTAGTAATTGGTTATTTCGCAACATTGCCTATGTTTACGTCGAGTTTACAAGAAACGTTCCTGTTCTTGTCCAAATAATTCTCTACTACAGTATTCTTTTACATCTTCCAAAAATTAAACAGGCAATTGTTTTATTTGATAATTTTTATTTAACTAATAGAGGATTGTATTCTCCTCAGCCAATATTCAAAGATGGATTTTCTATTGTTATTTGGAGCTTAGTTATCGCAATCGCAATTTCCTTTTTTTTAAAAAGATTTTTAAAAAACAAGCAAGAATCTACTGGAAAACAATACCCAATTTTTTTAATAAATAGTGCAATAATTATTTTTACCCCAATAATTTTCTATTACATCATGGGCATGCCCTTAGAATTTGATAGCCCAGTATTAAAAGGATTTAATTTCAAAGGTGGTATGGTCATCCGTCCAGAATTTTTAGGAATGCTTTTTGGTTTATCAATTTATACTGCTGCATTTATTTCTGAGACAGTAAGGTCAGGAATTATTTCTGTTTCTAAGGGACAAAGAGAGGCTTCTCAAGCTTTAGGTTTAAAGAGTAATTTAATTATGAGATTAATTATCATTCCTCAAGCGCTCAGAGTTATTATTCCTCCACTGACATCTCAATATTTAAATTTAACTAAAAATTCTTCACTAGGTATAGCAATTGGATATGCTGATTTAGTTCATGGGTTTGGAGGTATTTCACTGAACCAAACAGGAAGAGCAATAGAAATTATGTTAATTGTCATGCTAACTTATTTAACTATTAGTTTAACCATTTCCTTTTTTATGAATATTTATAATAAATCTGTCCAATTTAAGGGTAACGCATGAGCACTTCTGCAATTCAAAATATTTCGCACAACAAGTACTACAACTGGTTATTTAGAAATCTATTTTCATCTTGGGTCAATACACTTTTAACTATTATTGCGCTCATTTTTATTTATCAGGTTGGAAGTTTTTGTTTGAATTGGGCCATCTTTGCGGCTGATTTTAGATATAATTTTCAGGGTGAATTAATTACTGATCGTGGACTGTGCTCAAAGAATATCATGCCTGGAGAATATGGAGCTTGTTGGGCTATTATTTATGCTCGATGGGATCAGTTTATGTATGGTCTTTACCCCATTGAAGAAGCTTGGAGAGTAAATTTAGTTTACGCTCTTTTACCCCTAGCAATAATTGGTATCCTTTTTGATAAAATCCCATTTCGTAAATATTTTATTTATTTTACATTTGTTTATCCCTTCCTTGCTTATTTCATGCTTTATGGTGGACCTGGTTTAAGTGTTGTAGGAACAAATAAGTGGGGCGGTCTTTTAGTAACACTTTTTTTAGGAGTTACTGGTATAGGTTTGGCCTTCCCCTTAAGCATTCTTCTGGCGTTAGGTAGACGATCGAAGATGCCAATTATTAAATCTCTTTGTGTTGTTTTTATTGAATTCATTCGCGGCGTCCCTTTGATCACTTTACTATTCACTGCAAATGTAATGCTCCCATTATTTCTTCCTGATGGCGTTAACCCAGATAATTTATTAAGAGCCTTGGTTGCAGTTACCTTGTTCCAATCAGCTTATATGGCAGAAGCAATAAGAGGAGGTTTACAGGCAATACCTCGAGGTCAAGTAGAGGCAGCTCAATCTTTGGGTTTAAGTTATTGGCAAACCACTAGAAAAATTGTTTTACCTCAAGCTTTGAAGATTGCTATACCTCCAATTGTTAATACTTGTATTGGTCTATTTAAGGATACATCACTAGTATTGATTATTGGTCTCTTTGATTTACTGGGAATAGGTAGAGCAGCTTTAGCAGATATGACTTGGACTAAATTATACTATGAGGTTTATGTTTTTATTTCTCTAGTTTTCTTTATATTCTGCTTTGGTATGTCTAGGTATAGTTTATATTTAGAAAAGAAATTGAAGACGGATAATATTTAAAATGTCAGAGCAAGTAATCCAGTTAGAAAAAGTCAACAAGTGGTATGACGACTTTCATGTTCTCAAAGATGTTGATTTATCTGTTGAGAAAGGCCAAAAAATTGTGATTTGTGGCCCTAGTGGCTCCGGTAAATCGACTATGATCCGCTGTATTAATCGTCTTGAAGCACATCAAGAAGGCAAAATAGTAGTTCATGGAACTGAGCTTACGAATGACCTCAAAAATATTGATTTAATTAGAAAAAACGTTGGAATGGTTTTTCAGCAGTTTAATCTTTTTCCTCACTTATCAGTTTTGGATAATATTTCTTTGGCTCCAATTTGGGTTAAAAAAATGCCTAAAAAAGAAGCTGAAGAAATCTCCATGTCTTACTTAGAAAAGGTAAAAATTCCTGAACAGGCTGAAAAGTTTCCTGGGCAATTATCAGGCGGTCAGCAACAGCGTGTTGCTATTGCGAGATCTCTTGCGATGAACCCAGACATTATGCTATTTGATGAGCCTACTTCTGCTCTTGATCCTGAAATGATTAAAGAAGTTTTAGATGTGATGATCCAATTAGCAGAAGAGGGTATGACTATGTTGGTGGTGACGCACGAAATGGGTTTTGCGAAGACTGTAGCTGATCAAATGATATTTATGGATGAAGGACGTATAGTAGAGCAAGCAAAACCAGAAGAATTTTTTAATAACCCTAAAAGCGACAGAACAAAACTTTTCCTAAGCCAAATTTTAAATCACTAAAAATCTTTTTTAGATGTATGAAATATTTATAGCTCTTCTTTCGGGCTGGATCGTATTTTATTTTGCTGTTTTCCTTCCAGGACCAAATACTTTTTTTGTTGCCTCAGTGGGCATGGGTGGAAACAAATATCAAATTTGGGGAGCTGCCATAGGAACTGCTATTGGATCATTTACTTGGTGTTTATTAGCTACTACCGGAATATCCTTTTTAATCTCTCAATTAATGGGTTGGGGTTTTTATGCTCTAAAAGTATTGGCTAGTGCTTACATGCTTTATTTGGCTTACCAAATTGGAAAGCAATATTTCAACTCTCAAAATGAATTAATTAAATCGACTAATGAAAAAAACTTCTTCTACAGTATGCGAAAAGCTATCATCGTTGCCTACACTAATCCCAAGGCTTTTGCTTTTTGGTCAGCCTTAGCAACAATCAAATTCAGTGAGAATTTAACCTTTCAAATAGCTTTAATTTTTTCGATTGGGTCTTTTTTTATTTCGGCAATGAATTACTCTATTATTGGTCATTTTTTTGGGTTGAAGAAATTTTCAAATTACTTTAGCAGACCTAAAAATATCGTAAATTTAATCTTTTCTGGATTATTTATTTTTGTGGCTGTGGAGATTTGGTTATTGGGCTAAAGGCCCTTTCTTTTCAGAAAAGGGCTCTTTAAAATTTTCTTGTAAAACGAGTATCGATCTCTTTTTGTCGACGCTCTAAATCAAACAAGTCTGCTGATCCTGCAAGATATAACTCATCTCGATTGAGAATTTTTGAGTCTTTCTCCTTTTTAATCAGGATCACTTGTTGAAGAGTTTTGAAAATACTATTCATTAAGCAGCTTGTTTTAGCGGTGATGGGAATGATTTATTCTTTTGATAGTGAGAATATGCCCACTGCCAATCAGTGCCATATTCAGTTTTGCAAAAGTTCTCAATTCCATCTTCTTTTGTAGTTGTAATAAAGTTGAAAAGACCAAGCCAAAAATTGATTGATTTTCCAGTAAATGCGAATGATTTATTCATATTGTTTTCCTTTCAAGCATATTTATATGCTCAAAAAAAAAATTTACTTTTGCTAAAATAGAACAGCTAATGTCTCTTTATGAGACCACAAGCAATCTAAAGAGAAAAAAGTAGCCAAATCCATCGAGCGAACATTAAACTTTTCCTATATGGTCACAACTACAAAATGTTATTATGAAATTTAAATGAATTATTCTATTTTTGATGGCCATAACGATGTCCTCTTTCGTTTATTTTTAAAAAATAAAATCAATGCTCATAAAGATTTTCTCTTAGGAGATAATGAGGGTCATTTAGATTTACCTCGAATGGAAGAAGTAGATTTTAGAGGGGGTTTTTTTGCAATTTATGTTCCTTCACCTGAAGCTGAAGTTAGTAGTAGTGATAAACCTATTCGCTATGACGATATGGAAAAGGATGAATATTCCTTACCTTTACCTGACTTAATCGGTAGCGACCAAGCTCTACCTATTGTGATAAGAAAAATATCTCTTTTATCTCAAATCGAAAAACACTCTCAAGGAAAAGTTAAAATCTGTCTTTCTGGCTCAGATTTGGAAAAAAACTTTCAACAAAGAAGCCTTTCTATTTTAATGCACATTGAGGGAGCAGAGTGTATTGATGATAATTTTTATAATTTAGAGGCGCTTTATCGATCAGGCCTTCGTTCGATTGGACCCGTATGGTCGCGACCAACTATTTTTGGAGAAGGGGTTCCTTTTGCATTTCCTCATTCGCCTGATACAGGGAAAGGACTTACAAGTAAAGGAGTTGAGTTAATTAAACATTGTAATGATTTAAAAATCATAGTTGATAACTCTCACTTAAATGAAAAAGGTTTTTGGGATATAGCCAAACACTCTCACAATCCTTTAGTGGCAACTCATAGCAATGCCCATCAACTATGTCCTCATACCAGAAACTTAACGAATAAACAACTTGATGCAATTAAAGAAACTAAAGGAATGGTTGGAGTAAACTTTGCTCCAGCTTTTTTAAGGCCTGATGGGAAAATGATTGCAGAGACTGATATTCAATTAATAGTTGATCACTTTAAATATTTTATAGATTATTTGGGAGAAGAATGTGTTGGATTTGGCTCAGATTTTGATGGCGCTATGATGCCGAAGAAACTATCTAGTGTCTTGGGGATGAGACTTTTAATTAAATTAATGGTTAATCAAGGATTTAGTGAAGATTTAATGAAAAAACTTTGTCATCAAAATTGGCTATCTCTCATTAAAAGAACTTTGATATAAAAAATTCAATCTGAAACTTTAGTCTTAAATTTAATATGCTATAATTTTTTTATGGGACTTCACTTCGACTATAAATCTAAAGCGGGTGAGCGTGCAATGGAAAAAGAACGCAAGCGCCAAGAGAAGTTAGCAGCTAAAAAAGCCAAGAGAGAGGCTAAAAAAGAAGCTGAAGAATTGGCTGAATTAGAGCGTTTAACTAATCCTAATGCATCACCTGAGGATAATCAGGAAACTTAAAACTGATTATTTTTATAAAAATATTTTTTTTCGATCAGTAGTGTCGACTTACCCATCTTCAGTCTTATAAGCTTTTTGCTCTGAGTTCATTGATTTTAGCTGACCTTGATACCATTTTTTGAAATCATCTGAGGTATCGGAATAGAGCATTACTTTTTTTCTGATTAAAAATAAACCTAAGTCAGCTTCAGGAATTCCCACAAAAGTTTGTCTTTCGGTATGCATAACTTTTGTGGAGTTAGGTAGAGGTTCTTCTTTACATAGAAAATATCCATAATGTTCTCCCCACACATAACGAATAATAGGTGTCGTTGCTTCTACCATCATTGAAACATACTTTTGCTGATTTTTTAGAAAAGACTCCATCCCAGGAACTGGCTGGTGAATAGCAGCAAAGTTTAAACCAATTTTTTCTTTAGGTATCCAGCCAGATGGAAAAGAGACATGAAGGGCGATTAATTTATTACTTCGATGAAAAACAGCTAGATCCTCTTGTATAGAAAATCCCAATTCTTGAAAATTATTAAAAGATATCATTTTTGAAGGATGCTCCTTGGAGAGGATAGATTGAATTTTTTTACAAATGATCTGATCGTGATCAGGTGTATACATTTCGTCAAAGTATATATTCTCTTTTGCTTTTCTTTTTAAATTTAAATAACGATTTTCTTCTTCATCAAATTCAATAATTGGCAATTCTCCAATTTTTTTTATTCCAGGAGCAACTGTATAAATAGGTCCATAGGACTGCCAATCAATCATTTTGTAACTAAAATTATTATTCCAATAAATAAAATAGCAATAATTATTAATTTTTTGAATAAAAGTTCTGAAATTCTTCTGTGGACCAGATAACCTAACCAAACACTAATCATCACCATAAAAGCAATTGGATAGTAAGTAGATACAATTTCTAAATAGCTTCCACCCAATAAAATATAAAATATCACACGAAGACTATTGATAATAAAAAAGTAGCCTGCCATTGTAGATCGCAATTCCTGCTTTGAAGAAAAATGATCTTTGTATCCCATTAACACAAAAGGGCCACCTATGGTGTACACCCCCTGAATAAAACCTCCCAAAATGACTAGAGCTTTCTTGAGAATATCTGGAATAAGTAGATTTGGTAAAAATAAATTAAAACAAGCGTAAATGATCAACAGTAACGCGAAAAATTTGATCAGCCACTCAGAGGTTATTGAAGAAATCAATAGCGTTCCTACTAAGGCACCTGGAATAGTATAGGCTAAAATTTTTACTAAATGACGCCAAGATAGATGTTTGTAAGATTGAATTAGTACCGCTAACCCAGAGGAGAGGCCTACAATCATTGCTAGTTTTAACAATGAATTAAAATCAAAAAAAAGCCCACTAAGACCAAGGAATATGATTGTTCCCCCAAAACCAAAAATACTCTCAATACCATAGGCAATACAAGCAATCGTAGCGATAATAGGAAAACTTGGCATAGTGAATAAATCTCGGATTAATTTAGAGTGTTTTATGTTAAAAGTAATCTATGTATTTCAAATCACTTATTATTCTGATTTGTATTTTCATCTTTAAATTCAATACTGTGATCGCGCTAACTCAAGATTTATCTCTGACAATTTTAGTTAGGTCTCCCATCACAATGGAATATGTTTTGGCCAAAAGTATTTGTAAATTACTTGATCGTGAGTTGAGAATATCTCATAGTTTCGGCGGATCCAATACCCTTGACTGTTTAACACGATTAGACGATAGCGTAGATGAAATAATTAAAAAAATTGAACAAAACCAATTTCAATATGCCATTATCAAGAAAGCAGATCTAGCTAATAGACCCTCAAACCTTGCAATAAGATCTATTTTATATTTTCCAGCTGGTGAAGATTATGTCTTTATCACCAATCAAAACGTCGATCCTACAATAATTAAAGATATCAACTACGGCATCCTCAATCATTTATTAGAATTTCGTTATTTGCATGAAGCCTTCTATGGCTTTGATGAAGAAAATTTAATTGTAAAGCAGGATATTCCTATGCATATGGGAACATTGAGATTTAGTGATGAATGGAAGACTGATAAAAAGAGAAGATTTATAGAGGTAGACTGATTTTTGTGAAACCTTCGGTTACAACATAAATAAAAAACAAAGCAAAGAAAACGGATCCTATAAATACTCTCATAAGGGAAACTTACTAAATAGATTTTAAGAGTAAAGTCTATAAACTGTGCAAAATTGTCATGAACGAATTTCTATTTGGGTTTACTACTGGCTTGAGCTTTATTATGGCTATTGGAGCTCAAAATCTTTTTGTTATCGAACAAGGTATCAAGAAAAATCATATATTTCTGGTTACCACAATCTGCGCATTCAGTGATTTTTTATTAATTTTTCTGGGTATTTTTATTTTTTATTCAATCCAATCAATAATGACAAGTAAAGTAACTTTGTTTCTCAATTTGACCCTTATTGCTTTTTTACTGCATTTTATATGGGGAAAAATCAAATCATTTCATACACCATTAGAGGTTAATACTTCAAAAGAAGTAATTCCTAAATCAGCCATAATAGCTCAAACATTAGGCTTCACTTTTTTAAATCCCCATGTGTACTCTGATACAGTTTTTATTTTAGGTAATCTCTCTAAATCTTTTGACTTCTTAAATCAAAAGATTTTATTTGGATTAGGTGCTACCTTGGCCTCTTTTTTATTTTTTTATTTTATTGGTTATATGGGCTACTTTCTGAGACGTTATTTTCTAAATAAAAAAGTTTGGAATATAGCTAATACCATTATTATTATCTACCTGATCGGCTTAGTTATCTTTCTAATTTTTTCAGAGTTGTCCTAAAACCATTTAAAAATTCCAATATTGCCTTCACTAGCATAAAAATATTTATTTAATGGTATTTAACTTGCGCATACTTATTGTGCAAACTTGGCAATACTCATTATAAATAATTTTATTAAATTAATGATTGAGAAGAGTAGAAATAAAAAATTTTATTAAGTTTAACATAATATTCTCAGCTATTCCCTCCTAAAGAAAACTGACTGCTCTTCTCTTTAAATTTCAAACATGAGTAACTTCACCACACTTTATCCAGCATTACTCTTCCCTGCTATTCCTTTAATGATGATTTCATTTGGAAATCGATATACTTCTCTTGCATCTTTGATCAGAAAAATTCATGATTTGATTGTTTTAAATAAACACTCAAAAAAAACTGCTGGTCATTATTTTGATCAAATCATAATATTAACAAAGCGTTTAAAGCTAGTAAGAGCAATTCAAACTCTATCAGGACTAAGTTTTCTTAGTAACCTTTTTAGCATCTTTGCGAGTTATTTAGAGAAATACCAATTGGCATTAAACTGTTTTGGCCTAGGTGTGTTAATATTTGCAATCGCTATTTTGATGTTTATATATGAAATTCAATTATCTACTAGAGCATTGAGCAAACACTTGGAAGACTTAAAAGATTTGACTTAAATCTGGTTTTCTAACATACATCCGTTATTTTATTGACTATTGATGAATAGATTAATTTATTTATTTTTAGCTTTTTTTTTATCTAGCTGTGCTGGAACTTATAATTTTGCATGGTTTTCCATTAATCCTTTTCATCCTCAAGGGTCTTCTAATATTGAATTTCTTATTGGAGGTCTTTGGACTACAATTTGGATTTCAATAGTCAGTTTAGTTCTAGCAGCAATTGTCGGGCTAATGATAACTCTTCCTAACTTTAGTTCAAAAAAATCTATTCGATCAATTAATCTTGTATATGTAGAAATTTTTAGAGCAATACCGGTATTGGTTCTTTTACTTTGGATTTATTATGGTTTGCCATCGATATTTGGCGGAGGTTTATCCTTTAATCCCTTTGTAGCTGGTGTTATCACTTTGGTCTTACATGAGTCAGCTTTCATCTCCGAGATTTATCGATCAGGTATCCAGGCGATTAAAAAAGGTCAAATTGAAGCCGCACGATCTTTAGGCCTTAAACCTAGTTTGGTTTTTTTAAAAGTGACCTTACCTCAAGCCATTAGAATTATTACTCCTGCACTAATGAATCAAGGTATTTATATTTTAAAAATGAGTTCTCTAATATCTGTAATAGGTTTAGGAGATCTTACAAGAAGGGCTAATGAATTAATTGTTACTACGTATCGTCCTTTAGAAATTTATTCATTCTTAGTTTTGGAATATTTAGTCTTAATTTTAATAGCCTCTTTCTTTGTCCGTAGGTTAGAGAAGAAATTTGAAATCAAGTAGCAGGATTAGTCTTAAGTGCTAATCCCTCTTTTTTAATTAAATATCGCATATGAAAGAAAATTAAGAAGGCGGCGATAATATTGCTACAAAGGATGGCCCACCAGATACCTTTCAATCCAAGCCCTAAAGTTTGTGAAAAAAAGTAAAAAGTAAATGGAGGAATAATTGCGAGTCTTAAGAGAGTATAAAAGGCATTAATTGTAGGCTTTTTCATACCTGATAAAACTGAACCGCTTTGATGTATCACCTGATAGACAAAAGTAAGAAACGCAGCCATGAATAAATAGCTTCCAGCTATTTTAATTACCTCAGTATCTCGAGTGAATAAAAATGCCATTTGTTCACCTGCGAGAAAGAGGATAGCTGAGCCGAAGACCATTAGTAATAAAGCTAATTTAAGCGAAGTGACAAAAGCCTCATAAATTCTGTCAAAATTTTTAGCTCCATAATTTTGGCCTGTCATACTTAACATTGCTGTATTAAGACCAATAGCGGGTAAAAGGATAATTTGTTCTATTCTTAAAGCTATACCATATCCAGCACTAGCATTTGCTCCATAGCCTGTCACATATTTTTGAATAATAAAAAAACCTATTCCAATAAGTAACATGTTCATACTCGCTGGAAAAGCCTGTTTGAATATATCAAATGCCATCTTAGTTTGAAGTTTACAGTAGCTAAATTGAAATTTTTTGGATAAAGGACTTTTAAGAACAAAATATCCTAAATAAATAACATTAAATATTTGGCAAAGAATAGTGGCAATTGCAATACCCATTGTTCCCAAGGCAGGGAAAGGACCAATGCCTAAAGACAGAATAGGGTTGAAGATCAAATTTATGATAAAGCCAATAATAAGAGCGTTTCTATTTTTTTTTGTATCACCTTGTGCATATAAAAAGGAGTTGATGACATTGGCAAAAATAAAAAAAGGAGCACCGTATGCCAGAGTTTGCATATAGCGAAGACCATTTTCCAAAAAAAGATCACTAGCTCCAAAAAATATAAAAACAGGTTCTGAGATTTTATAGGTGATATATCCAATTAAAACTGAAAGAATTAAAGAAATCGTTAAAGATTGAATATATATGTAGACAGCATCTTCTTCTTTTTTTGCTCCTAGTAAGTTTGAAACTAACGCTGTTGTTCCTTGTCCAAAACCTACCGCAAAAGCCAATAGTATGAAATAGACGGGGAAAGAAATGGCAAGTCCTGCTAAAGCCTCGATACTAATAAGACCAGCGTAAAATGTATCAACGACATTATAAAGGGTATAAAAAAGCATCCCAATGCCAGCTGGCACAGCCATGCTTATCAATTGCTTTCGAATATTACCCTGTGTGAGATCCATAAATTAAAAAGGTTTCACTACTACAAGTATAACAATTAAGACAAGAAGGATAGTTGGAACTTCATTGATTATTCGTAAATATCGCGAGCTATAATCTCTGTAATTATGCTCTAAGTTTTTTCTGATTTTTGCTAAGTACATGTGAAACCAAGTTAAAATAGCGACTAATATTAACTTCAAAATCAACCACCAAGCAAAACCAACGTAGTGAATTAGCCCCAAGCCAAAAACCCAAGTTAAGATCATGGCAGGATTCATGATAATTCGAAGAAGCTTGTATTCCATTCTTTGAAAAACTTCATTCATTTCTTTATTGGTATTGTTTTCAATATGGTAAACAAATAATCTTGGTAGATAAAAGAGGCCTGCAAACCAAGAAACAAAAGAAATAATATGAAGTACTTTTAAGGTCTCATACATTGTTTAATTCCATTTTGCCTCTGGAGGCATTGACATAAGTATGGCATCAATATTACCACCTGTTTTTAAACCAAATAAAGTTCCCCGGTCATATAATAAATTAAATTCCACATAACGAGATCTTTTTTGTGATAGGGTTCTTAAATCATCTTTGTTGTATTCAAAATCTTTCTTTCGATTTACATTATCGATAATAAAGTTAATAAAATACTGACCAATGTCTTTAATAAAAAATAAATCTTTTTCAAAATTATTACTAATGTAGTCGAAAAAAACTCCTCCAACTCCCCTCGGCTCTTTTCGATGTTTCAAATAAAAGTATTCATCACATTGTTTTTTAAATTTTTCGTAATATTCTTTATCATGTGGGTCGCATGTTCTTTTTAAGCCCTCATGAAAATTTTTAGTTTCTTTATCTTCCAGAATAGCGGGTGTTAAATCACATCCTCCGCCAAACCACTGTTTTCCTTTTGTAGTAATATAGCGAGTATTGAAATGAGCAGCTGCAATTTTAGGATTTTTCATGTGAGCCACGACGGAAATGCCACTCGCCCAAAAACTAGGATCTTCCTCAGTCCCAGGCATATCACCTCTAAATTCTTCACTAAATTCACCATATACTGTAGAAGTATTCACACCAACTTTTTCAAAGATCTCGCCCTTAAGGATAGACATTAATCCACCACCACCTCCAGGTCTTTGCCATTCTTTTTCCTGAAAAGTTGAACCATCAACTTTTTTGATAGCGCCAACCATTTGATTACGTAGTTCTTTAAACCATTTTTCAGCTTGTTTTTGTTGATTTTGTACTTGTTCGCTCATACCCATCCATGCAATTCGTTTTCCAATAACGACGTTAGGAGGAGTATATGATCATCTCGATCATTAAGACAGGGGATATATCCAAATTTTTTCCCACCATTTTCCATAAAAATTTCTCTATTTTCTTCATTTAGTTCTTCAATGGTCTCTAGGCAATCTGAAGAAAAGGCAGGGCTGATAACATGGATATCATCGGTACCTTCTTTAGCTAAACTTTCAATTGTCTTGTCAGTATAGGGTTTTAGCCACTCTGCAGGACCAAACCTTGATTGAAAAGTTGTCATATAACTATCTTCAGGTAAGTTCATGGACTCCGCAACTAGTCTTGTTGTTTTCCTACAGAAGCAGTGATAGGGGTCCCCTTTGTCTAAATATTTTTTTGGAATTCCGTGGTAACTAAAAAGTAGTTTTTTTGGTTTATCATTTTTACTCCAGAATTCTTCAATACTATTTTTTAATGCTTGAATATAGAGAGGTTGATCATAATAACCTCCAATAAATCTTAAAGAAGGAACCCAACGCCATTTTTGAAGCTCTAAGGCGACTGCATCAAAAGTTGAACCCGTTGTAGCGGCACAATATTGAGGGTAAAGGGGAAGAACAATAATGCGATCACAATTTTGTTTTCTTAGATTATTTAAACCTTCTGCAATACTAGGATTGCCATATCTCATCCCAATATCAAAAACTAGATTAGAATATTTTTTTTCTAATTTTTCTTTGATGAGGTTTTTTTGTTTTTTTGTGTAAAGCAATAAAGGTGAACCATCATCTGTCCAAACCGATTGATAGGCCTTTGCAGATTTAGAGGGCCTTGTGCGAAGAACTATGCCGTTTAAAATTAACCACCAAATTGGTTTTGGAGTTTCGATTACCCTCTCATCACTTAAGAATTGTCGGAGGTATGTTTTCAAAGAAGGAGCCGTTGGTTCATCTGGTGTTCCTAAATTTGTCAGAAGGATACCTGTTTTTAAACCAGATCCGTGAATATACAGCTCGTTGCCTTTGAAGTTTGCCATTGAAAAAAGGTACGTTTTTTAGGCTAATTTAGTTCTTATTTGTTCGATAAAAAGGTGAATATTGGTCTCAAGTGTGATCTTTTGCACTCCATGATCTAAGCTTGCAATCCAGCCGGAGCGTTGACTGACATCAAAGGATTGACATAAATCAATGTATTCGTTAAGTGCCATTAGAAAATCAGATTTTTCAGGAATAGCTAAAAGTTCATTGGAAAAATTACCCTGTAAGGATAGGTGGGTTTGAGAAAGTTCTTTAAAAATATTATGCTGTGTTCCAAGGACAGTTAATTGTAAATTTGATATTCCTTTAAGAAGTTCAAACTTAGAGTGAGAAATATTTTTAGTGAAATAGCCAATACGATTAGGATATTGATCAGCTATTTGTTTAATAAAGGGAAGACTATAGTTCTCGAACTCCTTATCCGTTAGCTGATTAGCCTCAGTGTCAAAGATCATTAAAAGATCAATGTCATTTTTAAATTGAATATCAATATTCTTTTTTAAAATTTTCTCTAATACTGGTAGGGCTTCAATTAATAAATTATCAGTAATTGGATTATTTCGAACTGCAAAGTGGTATAAAGTAATAGGACCCCCTGTAAACCCGATGAGAGATTTATTTTGAGGAAGAGATGAGCGTATATTTTGAAGAGCTAGGTGCTGAAATTGAATGTATTCTTCAAAGGAATCTATGTTCATATTATCGATCATCGATCTGGATAAATTTTTCTCAAAGACAGGACCAGGACTAAAAGATAATCCCATACCTAAAAAATCAAGCGGAAAAAGTATATCGCTAAATAGAATAGCAGCATCAAAATCAAACTCTTGAACAGGACCTAATGTTACTTCACAAGCTAGATCGGGCTCACGACATAGTTGTTCAAAAGTATATTTTTGTTTGAGTTGTTGATAGTGACTATGATACCGACCAGCTTGGCGCATCATCCAAATAGGAGGAACAGCTTGATTTATTTTTTGAAGAGCATTGCTGAATGATTGATTATAAACTTGAGACAATATCTCTTGCTCCATAAGTTATGATATAATCAGCTTTAGCACGACTGAATACATTCAAAGACTCCATTAATAAATCAGGATACTTGCCCAGCCCCTGGGAGTCTAATAATTGTAAACTTGCAAATTCTCCACTAACTTGATACGCCCCAGTAGGAAGTAAGGTTTCTTCCTTAATTTCTTGAATTAAATCAATAGAAGTCATTCCAGGCTTTACCATTAAATAATTAGCTCCCTGAGCGGCATTAATAATTGAACTTTGAATAGCTTTAGATCGATCATTCACTGGAAGTTGATAAGAGGATCGGTCATAACCTTTAGGCGTAGAATTAGCAGCCTCACGAAATGGACCATAAAGTCCACTTTTGAATTTAGTTGAATAGCTCATTATCTGAGCAGCATTAAAATTATTTTCATTGAATATTTTTCTCAAATACTTCGTTGTATCCTTCATCATATCACTTGGAGCAATAATATCTGCTCCTGCTTCTAGATATGTGTTTGCAGCTAAACCCAAAGCATAGTGAGTTTCTGGTAAATTAATTTTTTTATTATGAGATATTCCACAATGACCATCTGGAGTAATAGAACATAAACAAGTATCGATCAACAATGTGAGATCTTTTTTAAACTGCGTTTTTAATGATCGAATAACTTCATAATGAAAACTGAAATCTTCCGGTAGTTTTTGTTTCTCTTTTGGGACTATAAAGAAAAGAAAATTACGCAATCCTTTTTTTAAGTCTTTTTCAACTGCTTTAAGAATAGTTGATTGAGACCAACTGAAATTTTCCCCAAGTCCTTTGATTTTTTTCTCACTTTTTAATCGTTGATCAATAAACATTGGCTGAATTAACATTTGTTTTGAGATTTTATTTGTTTTCTTTATAGGGAAAAAGGATTTCATTTGAGTTCGTATTTTTTAAAGTCTTCATAGTTAAGATATACATTTAATTGTTTTTTAGGAATAATTTTAGATATTTCTCTATAAGTATTACCTGGCCCACAAGCATTTCTTTTATTTAAAATATCTGGACGAAGCTTAATTGCTAGTTCAAAAGCTGAAAAGCTCATCCAATAAAAACTTTCAGCAAGGAAAAGGTTATCAATTGTGAATTCATTAATTGAAGGAATTAGTTTGTAATGTGAAATAGGTGGATATTTAGAATCAAATTTATTTTTTTCGTAAGTTAGCTTGTAAGTAAGAGTTTTTTTTCTTTTATAATATGTCTCAATTGGACGATAGTTTTCACCAAAACCATCTAAGGTTGAATTAACCAATAATCCATTTTTATTAACCTTTTTCCAGGTAGATATACCAGATGTAGAAATGTTTGAAGCCTTTTTTAAAGAACGTATATCTTTGTATTCCGCTCTTGTGAGTAGTAAATTTTTATTATCAAGTTTTTTAGAAAAATTACTCAGTGATCTTTTAAACATTTGATATTTAACTAAGTTTGAGGGAAAAATATTTCTTACTTTTTTAATTTTGACATCACTAATATATTTTTTTTCATGAAAGTATTTTTTTGTAAAAGTATCTTTGCCTCTAGCAATCAAGACTTTTTTATTGTGTAATTCTTCAATCGTGACACCTATATCTAAAGAGCAACCACCTCCCCATTTTGCTAAATACTTTCTCTCTAAAGAACAATCATTCAAAGATGAGACATGGTTTATTTTTTTTAAAATTCTTTTAGTTTTAATATCATCATTTCTATACTCTAATGCAATACAGCCTTGTGCTGCAGCGCTAGGAAATTCTGATATAGGTATAACTATTTTCTCAAATTCTTTAAATAAATTTTTAAATTTTATAAATTCTGTTTTGTCTACTTTTTCACCATATTTAAATACTCTATCAACAGCCGCTTTGGCCATAAATACACCATCGCTCTTACTTGACTCTAAAATCTTCTTCAAACGGGTTTGAACATTACCTCTAATTGTAGCTGCTTTTAAGATTTTATAAGGAAGATAGTCTTTTAATAATTTTAAATAGTACTTTCTTCTTGGAGAGGATGTAGCTATGACTAATTTTTTTTTCTTTAACGAAGAATTTTTAATAAAAACAATATCTCGTGGATCGTCTCTTTCTAAGCAAATGAATGATGTTTTATTTGAGCTTTTGACAGGTAAATCTTTGAATGAATGAACAACAATATTTACTTTCTTAGAAACCAACTCACTAGTAAGTGAGTTTGTAAATATTCCAAATCCATGCTTTTCCCATGCTTTTGAAGAGTTATCTTTATCTCCAACTGAGCTTAAATATTTAATGGATATTTTACCTTTAAACTGAGTTTTAATTTTTTGTATGGCTAGTTTTGTTTGAATTTTAGCTAAAAAACTCTCTCTAGATGATATTTTTAATTCCTTCATTTGTTAATTTTATGAATAAGCAATAACAAAAAAACTTGTATTATCAAAATTAAATTAATATTTGGTTAAATAGCTTTAAATCTAATCTAATTTAATAACGAATACCAATAAGATAGAAAAAATATTTGAAAAGAAAAATTCTTTAAAATAGATGGAAGTAGGTATAGATAGTTTTGCAGGTCTTCGTGAAGGAGAAAACGATGGCTCCAAAGCTATTAACGAATTAATTGATAGGATTCAATTCGCTGATCAAATGGGATTACATACCTTCGGCATTGGAGAGCATCATAGAAAAGAATTTTTAGACTCATCTCCCTTTAATATTCTTTCAGCCGCAGCTGCTAAAACTAAAAATATAAAGTTAACAAGTGCAGTAACGGTTCTTAGTGCCTCTGATCCAGTAAGGACTTTTCAAAGTTTAGCTACATTAGATTTGATATCTAATGGAAGGGCAGAAATGGTCGCCGGTAGAGGGTCATTTTCAGAAGCTTTTCCCTTATTTGGTTTTGATTTTAAGGATTATGACGATTTATTTATTGAAAAACTAAATTTACTTCTTGATATAAGAGAAAATGAATTTGTAAATTGGTCTGGTAAATTTCGCCCAGCGATTAACAACCTTCCTATTTATCCAAGACCAATTCAAAATCCAGTTCCAATTTGGTTGGGGGTGGGAGGCACGCCTCAATCTTTTGCAAGAGCAGGTGCAATGGGCTTGCCATTGATGGTCGCTATAATAGGAGGAAATACCCATCGTTTCAGACCTCTTATTAATATTTACAGGCAAGCCGGAAAAGAAGCTGGTCATTCTCCTGAAAAATTAACTGTTGGTCTTCACTCATTAGGATATGTGGCAAATTCTATGGAGGAAGCAATTGATCTTTATTATGAAGGATATGCTAAAATGTTTACAAAAATTGGCAAAGAAAGAGGATGGGGACCGGTAACTAGAGATCAGTTTGACCATTTGACAGGACCTTTGGGGGCAATAGTTTTGGGTGATCCAGATCAAGTTGCTAAAAAAATATTAAGACATAGTGAGGCACTTGGGGGAATCAGTCGTTTTCAATTTCAAATGGACATCGCAGATATTACCCATGAAAACCTTTTAAAATCAATTGAACTAATAGGGAATGAGGTAATACCAAGATTAAATAATGTAAAATAAGTTAAAATATCGCACATTATGCGTCTTTATTGCTGTTTTAATAAGCAACTAAAAAAATATCTTTAAATCGTGAAAACACACAATTGGAAATCAAATTATTTTAGCACTCTTGAAACCGAGATAGACAAAATTAAAGAAGAAGGCCATTACCGAGTTTTTAATAACATTGAAAGAAAAGCTGGTCAGTACCCTAAGGCTACTCGCCACTATGATGGTAATACTGAAGAAATTGACGTTTGGTGTTCAAATGACTATCTGGGCATGAGCCAAAACAAACAAGTTATCTCAGCAATGCAATCAGCTGCAGAAAAATTAGGTGCAGGTAGTGGTGGAACTAGAAATATCTCTGGAACAACAAATTTCCATATCCAATTAGAAAAAGAAATTGCCGCACTCCATAAAAAAGAAAGAGCCCTTGCATTTAATTCGGGCTACAGTGCTAATGAGTCAGCTCTCAAGTCGATCATATCTGCCTTTAATAACTGTTTAGTTTTAAGTGATGAGTTAAACCATGCTTCTTTAATTGAGGGAATTCGAGCTAGTAAAAAAGAAAAAGCTATTTTTAGACATAATGATGTCAAACATTTAAAAGACATTTTACAAGGGATTGAATTTTCACGACCAAAGATAATTGTATTAGAGTCAGTTTATTCGATGGAGGCAGACTTTGCCCCCTTAGAGGATATCATTGAAGTAGCACAAGATAATGGAGCTTTAATTTACTTAGATGAAGTTCATGCAGTAGGATTGTACGGTCCTAATGCGGCCGGCATTGCAGAACAAAAAGGTGTTGAGGAACATATTGATATAATTAATGGCACCTTAGCTAAAGCTTTTGGACTAGCGGGTGGTTATATCGCTTCTTCAAATACCATTATTGATTTTGTTCGAAGTTTTTCTAAAGGTTTTATTTTTACAACTTCTATGTGCCCAGCAGTGGCGGCAGGAAGTTTAGAGAGTATTCAACAAGTAAAAAAAAATACTGATATAAGAGACTCTTTCTTTGAAAATGTTAATTTTGTAAAATCTCAATTACGAACTGCAGGTATTCCATTTCTTGACTCTGGTTCCCATATAATCCCTGTTTTGATTGGTGATAGTAAATTATGCAAGCAAATTAGTGATTATTTGCTCGATGAACACCAAGTTTATGTTCAACCAATAAATTATCCTACTGTCCCTAAAGGAACAGAACGTATTCGTATTACGCCTACCCCTTGTCATTCAGAAGAAGCTACAGAAAAGTTTGTTGAAGCATTAAAAGATGCTTGGGTAAAATTTATGCCCCTTTTGTCTAAATTTGAAAATGACTTTGCTGGTAAAGTAAAATCACTATAAAATAATTCCTATTCTACTATGAAAAATGTATCTGTAATTGCTTTTTATAGCTTTTTTAGAATAGACAATCTTGAATTACTGGAAAATCAAATTCAGGATTTTTTTCAACCAATTGATATTAAAGGAACTGTTCTAATCGGTCCTGAGGGTCTTAATGGAACAATTGCTATACCCCTCAATGAAGAAAAAAAAACTATTCAGTATTTGGAAAAACTTGGAGTGCAATCTCAAAATATTAAAATATCTAAATTTGATGGAAAGAGAGTCTTCAATCGTTTCAAAATAAAAATTAAAAAAGAAATTGTTACTTCGGATTTTGATTTAAGTATTGAAGAAATTGAACAAGGTCAATTTATTGATCCTGATCAATGGGATAGTTTTGTTAATCAAGATGATGTTGAGATTATTGATACCCGAAATGATTATGAATTTAAAGTTGGACACTTCCAAAATGCCACTAACCCCGATATAAAAACTTTTCGAGAGTTTAAAAAATACATTGAAGGACGAAAAGAGGAACTTAAAAATAAAAAAGTAGCAATATACTGCACGGGAGGCATTCGTTGTGAGAAGGCAGGGCCTTTAATGCAAAAATATGGAATCGATACTTATCAACTCAAAGGAGGGATTCTCAAATATTTTGAAGACACTTCAGCATCTAAATGGAATGGAGAATGTTTCGTGTTTGATTACCGAGTTTCTGTAGATAAACAACTTCAACCTGGCTCCAACGAGCTTTGTTTTGGATGTAATATGCCTCTTACACCAGAGGAGAAAAAATCACCTCATTACGAAGAGGGATTTACATGTCCTGACTGCTACGACCAATTGACAGAGAAGAAGAGACGCTCATTGACCGATAAAAGAGATCATTGGAAACGAATTTTATGATTTTTTTTGACAATCAATCTTGACCAAATGATAAATTAGTTTATTTTACGCCAATGGCAAAAAAGTCGACTTATCAATTAAAACAGCTTATTCCTGAAGAAAAACCAGAAACAGGAACCAAGTATATTGTCCGTAAACCAACAAAAGGAATGAAAGTTTCTGATAAACTAAGACAAAGAAAGTATGATCCTGTCTTAAAACAACATGTTTGGTTTGTTGAAAAGAAAATGCCTCCTCATAGCAAATAATTTTGCTAAAATCTTATCATCGAACATAAATCATTATATTGGCTTCGCCGAGACCTTCGTTTAGAGGATAATCCCGCTTTACTCTCTCTGCAAAAAAGCCAAAACCCAGCTTTATTTGTTTATATATACGATCCAGTGGAATGTCATGCGACTGGGGAAGCGGGGCATTGGTGGCTTAATGAGTCTTTAAAAAGACTGCAAGAATCTTACCGCTCACGTTTTGGAGCATCGCTGATCATCGTAGAGGGCGAGGCACTAGAGATTTTACAAAAACTAGTCAAAAAATATCAAATCCATCAAGTCTTATTGAATCGTCTTTATTCACCCGAGACAATAAAAAGAGACACGATCATCAAGAAAACACTTCAAGACCAAGGAGTTGATGTTGAGACATTTAACGGGCATCTATTAAATGAGCCGTGGGAGGTTCGAAATAATTCTGGACAATATTTTAAAGTATTTACTCCATACTGGAGAAAAGCTTTTGAAGTTTATCAATCAAAAAAAGAGAAATTAGAAAAACTCAAATCTATAAATGTTTTAAGTCATCAAGAAAATCTTACCTTTAATTTTTTACCAAAAAAAAATTGGTATCAAAAATTTTCAAAATATTGGACTCCAGGTGAAAAAGCAGCTCAAGATCAGCTCTATCAATATTTAAAAACTAATATCGATATCTATAAAGAGGCAAGAGATCGACCAGACTTAGATCAAACTTCAAAACTCTCCCCCTATTTGCGGTTTGGAGAAATTTCTCCTCGAACGATTGTATTAAATATTTTAAAATCCAAAAAATTATCAGCTTCTGTTTTAACCTATTTATCAGAAATTGGCTGGAGAGAGTTTTCATATTCTTTGTTGTATTATTCTAAAAATTTAGCCTCTATTCCCATCAACATGAAGTTTCAAAAGTTTCCATGGAGGAAAAGCAGTAAAGATTTAGATTTATGGAAAAAGGGCAAAACTGGTATTCCCTTAGTTGATGCTGCTATGAAGCAAATTTATGAAAAAGGTTGGATGCATAATCGTCTACGTATGGTGGTTGGAAGCTTTTTAGTTAAAAACTTATTATTGAACTGGACTTTAGGAGAGCGTTACTTTCAGGAAACACTTCTAGATTATGACGAAGCTAGCAATGCAGCTGGTTGGCAATGGATAGCAGGGTGTGGAGCTGATGCATCTCCTTATTTTCGCGTGTTCAACCCGATCTTGCAATCAGAGCGATTTGACCCTCAAGCAAAATTTATTTTGCAATATTTACCCCAATTACAAACTTTACAAAAACCCTCCTTAATTTTCCAACCATATTTACAAGAGCGAGCATTCCAATCCTTAATTAAACAAAACCTATATTGTGAACCTCTTGTTGATTTAAAGGACTCTCGTAATCGAGCCTTAGAAGCCTATCAAAAGATAAAATAATAGTTTGAAAAAAAAATTAGCAATTATTGGATCAGGAATTGCAGGACTATCTTCTGCTTATTTTCTTCAAAATGATTTTGATGTAACATTATTTGAAAAAAATGATTATCTCGGTGGTCATGCGAATACTCGAAAGGTCCAGGACTCTCAGGGAAATTCAATTCCCATAGATACGGGATTTATTGTCTATAATGAATTAACTTATCCAAATCTAACAAAGTTATTTCATCAATTGCGGGTCCCGATTGCCGATAGTGATATGTCTTTTAGTTTTTATAATCCTACTAATCAATTTGAATATGGGGGAGGAGGCTTAAGAGCTCTGTTTGCCGATCCTAGCAATCTAATTAATAAAAGATTTTATATAATGGTAAAAGATATCATTAAGTTTTATAAAACCTTTCAAACTGGTAAACCAGATCCAAAAATTTCAATTCGAGAATATTTACAAAGTCATCGTTATTCTAAGGAATTTATTGATTTTCATTTTATCCCTTTGATTTCCAGTATTTGGTCTACACCTGATCAAAATTCTCTTGATCAACCTTTAACTAGTATTGTGAATTTTTTTCAAAATCATAAACTTTTTAATTTTCTCAACCGACCTCAATGGAAAACAGTTCGTGGCGGTTCCCGAAATTATATCGATTGTTTAATTAACACCTCTCATTTTCAGGTTAAACTATCCTCTCAGATCACTTCCATTTATCGAAGTCCTCAAATTCAAATACAAACTCTTAATGACAAACAATCTTTTGATTATTTAGTTTTTGCTTGCCCACCTAATATGTTTTTACCTTTATTAATGGATAAGACTGCTCAGGAAATTGAACTATTTTCTTCTTTTAGATTTCAATCTAATCTTACACAGCTTCATCAAAATCAAGACTTCATGCCCCCTCATCTCGCGGCTTGGTCTAGTTGGAATTTTCACACCAATGAAAATCAATTATGTACACTAAGTTATTGGATGAATAGATTGCAACCTTTAAAAACAAATGATCAATTCTTTGTCTCTTTAAATCAAAATCAAGAAAAACCTTTATACCAAACAGTTTATGATCATCCCATTTTTTCTATGTCTACCTTGCAAGCTCAAAAAGATATTGGTCGTTTTCAGGGTAACCAACAAACTTTTTATGCAGGAAGTTATTTAGGCTATGGTTTCCACGAAGATGGTATTCAGTCTGCTCTAAAAATATGCAAACAATTACAAATCCAACCTGAAGGATTTGCTAACCCAGACACCTCTAGAATATTATGGAATTAACTCCTAATCATAGTTTTGGTCAAGGGCATATAATTCACAAAAGAACTCGGGATACTAAAAACTTTTTTCAATACAAAGCGCCTTACTTCAGCCTCAATTTAAATGACTCACACTCTCTACCTTGGTTTATTTCTTTTAATAAATTTAATTGTTTATCAATTTTTTACCGACAACATGGCTATCGCCAAAAACAAAAATCTCTTTTACAGTTTGCGACCGATCTAGCAAAAAAATATCAAATTAATTTCCATCAGGTGAATTTGATTACAATCCCATCTTTTTTTGGTTATTCATTTAACCCGATTAGTTTTTATTTATATTTAGATTATAACAACCAATTAGTATCTATTTTATACGAAGTCAAAAATACATTTGGTGATCAAGTACATTATCTCTCTTTAAAAGATTTCAATCAAAAAAAATTTAAGAAAAATATGTACGTTTCACCTTTTATCCAAATGGACTGCACTTATAAGATCACAGTCAAAATTCCAGACCCTCATAGGTTTCAATGTTTTATTAATCAATTTGATAAGGGTGAGAATCAGATCTTTTATGCCTCTATTGATTTACCTTTAACTAAATTATCTGGCTCTAAAGGTTTTTTATTTTTTATTAATAATATTTTTGGAAGTTTGAAGGCAATTACCCTTATTCATGCTCAAGCAATAAAACTATTTATGAAAAAAAGTCACTTCTTTAAATATTCCCAACGCATCAAAGATAAACTATACTTAGACTAATCTTTTGGAGGATTAAGGTATTGATTTTTGACCGCTATATAAGACGGGTGTGTTCGAATATAGTTTTTGGAGAACTATATCTGAATGTCAAAGGCACCCAATACTATTTTCAAGGGTCTAAGCCCGGACCCACTGTTTCCCTGACTGTTAATAAGCTCAGTATGCTATGGGATTTATACTTTCGAGGTTCTGTTGGATTGGGAGAGGCTTATATTAAAAAGAAATTTGAAGCAGATGATTTAAGTAAATTCTTAGAATTTGGTGCTCTTAATGAACAAGCATTTGGTGGGGAGATGAGTGGGTCATGGGCTTACCAACTTTTATCTAAGCCTTATATGAGCCAAACTGAAAATTCTGTAAAACAAAGTAAAAAAAATATTCACGCACATTATGATTTGGGAAATAAATTTTATGAGGAGTGGCTCGATGATACCCTAACTTATTCTTCTGGTTATTACAAAACAGGAGAAGAGACTTTAACTCAAGCACAAGAAAATAAATTTGATAGTTTGATTAAAGGTAATGAACCTCAACCAGGGGATCGCATTTTAGAAATTGGTTCAGGATGGGGTAGTTTTGCTTTTTATCTCTTATCCCGATTTCCTGATATTAAAATCGATACATTGACCATTTCTCGTGAGCAACACGATTTTGTTCATAACAAAATTCAACAATTAGGACTAGAGGATCGTATGCAGGTGATTTATCGAGACTATCGAGATCACATTGGACAATACTCGCGTATCTACTCAATTGAAATGTTTGAAGCAGTCGGCATGCAATATTGGCAGACCTATTTTGATAAGGTTAAAGATCTATTAAAACCTTCTGGCGTTTTTTCAATGCAAACCATTGTTATTTTTGATGGTTTTTTTGATCGTTATGCAAAAAAAATTGATTTCATTCAAAAATACATTTTTCCTGGGGGTATGTTGCCTAGCCCATCCACTTTGGAGAAAATAGCTGAAAAAAATAAATTTAATTTCTCGATAAAAAATCAAATGGCCGACAGTTACCATCAAACTTTGGAAGTATGGAGAGATAATTTCAATAAAAAATGGTTCGAGATTAAAAATTTAGGCTATTCCGATGAGTTTAAAAGAATGTGGAATTTTTATTTGTCTTATTGTTCTGGTGGTTTTAAGGCCAAAACGATCGATGTATATCAAATAGATTTTAGTAAAAAATAGATAAATTTTTAAATAAGTATTTTCTAGCAATTGCTAAATGCAAAGAGATCTAGTTTAAAAGGTCTTCGTAGTTACTCATAGTGCATGTTCAAAAAAAATTTAATACTGGGATTTTTGGTTCTAATAGTAACAGGATGTTCGAATATGAAACTTGAAGATTTCGCAGACAAAAAACCTGAATTTAAATTAGAGGAATTTTTTTTAGGAAAAACAACCGCATCTGGCTTATTCATTGACCTCTTTGGTAAGGTCAAACGTCAATTCACAGTTGAAATGGAAGGTATTCAGCAAGGAGATGTATTTATACTCAATGAGACATTCCTTTACGACAACGGGGAAGAAGAGTTTCGTCGTTGGGAGATTACCAAAACTGGAGAGAGAACTTATGAGGGTAATTCTTCAGACATCATTGGCGTAGCGAAAGGTGAAAGATTAGGCAATGCTGTTAATTGGCATTATACCTTTAAACTTAAATACGGCGATGGCATCTTAAATGTCAAATTTGACGACTGGTTGATCATGCAAGATGAAAAAAATGTCTTCAATAAGGCTACAATGAAAAAATTTGGTTTACGTTTAGGAGATGTTTATCTATTTTTTAGGAAACAGTAGTTGAAGAAAGTTGAGCTGCTTTCTCTTTAGCTTTTTTTTCTTTTTCTGCTTTACGTTGTCCTTTTTCAACTAACAATTCTAGATCTTCGTAGGAACACAGGCCTAAATCCATAGGATTGCGAAATTCAGTAATAGGTTGGGATTGATTGCCCGCACGAATATTAGCAACGGTCGGCTTAGTTGAGCTAGTTAGTTTTGCAATTTGAGTATCTGTTAAAACCTTACCATACTCGCGGATTAACCAAGCAATGGCCTTAGGTCTTTCTTGTCTAACTGATAAAGGTAAGTATTTTTTAGCTTTAATATTAGTTTGAATAGACTCTGATTTTTTATTTTGCAATTGAAGAGCAGCAGCTGGATCTTGTTCACAGCGCTTAATTTCATCCATAGTGAGCTGACCGCTTGCTATAGGATTAAGACCCTGCATTTTGTATGCATCTTCACCATCCGCAATACTTTGAACCTCTAATTCATGTAACTGACAAAACTGAGAAATTTGTGAAAAACTTAAGGCAGTATTATCAACTAACCAAACGGCAGTTGCTAGGGGCATTAAAGGTTTGTTATCAGACATTTTTAAAAGCAGATATTATATCTTAAAAGATTTGTACTTATTTTTAAATCTTGCTACACGACCGCCAGAGTCTACCATTTTGCCGGAACCTTGGTTCCATGCTGGGTGTGATAGGGGGTCAATTTCTAATTTCATTGTATCGCCGGCTTTTCCCCAGGTTGAGCGGGTTTTATAAGTAGAGCCATCCGTACGTTCAACGGTAATTTCGTGATAGTCAGGGTGTATCTTTTCTCTCATGGTGTAGAGAAAATAGTGATCAAAGGTTAAAAAATCAAGTAAATATTTACAAATTTTTAAGCAATTCGCTACTTATAGCTGCGCTAGACGCTATAAGACAGTCATCTTCAATAGCATCAAAATTATTCCCTTTGTCGTTTGAACAAATTCCTCCAGCTTCTCTTACAAGAATTAGTCCCGCGGCAATATCCCATAAATTTAATCTTTTACACCAAAAACCATCAAATTTACCAGCAGCAACATTAGCTAGATCAAGTGCAGAGGATCCTAAAATTCTTACGCTAGTTTTTCGTTGTAAATTTCCAATTTGAGATATTCCTTCATCAAGTACATCTTGATGTTTGATTTGAACCCCAGAGGTAAACATACAGCCATCTAGTTTATCTCTTTGAGAAACTCTTAAACGTTGATTATTAATCCAAGATCCTGACCCTTTGTGTGCCCAGTACAATTCATTCAATATAGGGTTATATGTAACTCCAGCTATTACTTCCTTCTTGTGAACCAATCCAATAGTTACTGCAAAGTAACCATAACCATGTATAAAGTTTTTTGTACCATCCAATGGATCTGAGATGAAAACAGGAGTATCACTTTTCAACTTTTCTAAGTCTTCTTTTTTAAAAGTTTCTTCATCTATTTGTAAAAAATCAGGCCGATCTTTGTTTAAATGATAACTGATAGTCTCCGATGCACGTAAGTCAGCTGAAGAGACAAAATCATTTTTATCTTTCTTAGAAATTTGTAACTTTTCTAGCTCACCAAAATCTCGAACCAATCCCTTTGCTGCACTACGACACGCTTTTTCCATAACAAAAATAACTGGAGGGATGATAGCCATGAGAAACTTACTTAGATTTTTCTATGTAAGTTAATTCTTTCGTATTAATTTTTATTTTATCTCCTATCTCAATGTGAGGGGGAACTGTAAGCCGAACCCCATTGGTTAAAACAGCAGGTTTGTATGAAGAGGATGCAGTTTGACCTTTAACAACAGCTTCTGTTTCAGCAATTTCTATAACCAAATTTTCTGGGGGGTTGACGGTCATAGGTTTTTCATCATAAAACTCAATAGATACCTCCATGCCATCTTGTAAAAACTTAGCAGTTTCTTCATTGACCTGATCAGTATTTAAAACAATTTGCTCATAAGTTTGATTATTCATAAATGTGAAATCATCTCCACTTCGAAAAAGAAATTGATGATCAATTTCCTCAGCCCTAATCTTTTCAATAGACTCCGCACTTCGAAATCTTTCATTTAACTTTGACTGGTTAGTAATATTTTTCATTTCTGCTTGAATATAAGCACCACCTTTACCTGGTTGTGTATGTGAAAGTTTGTTTACTCTCCATAGGGCATTATTATGCTGAATGATATTACCTATTTTTAGATCAATAGCGTTTATTTTCATTTAGATTTGTAAATTTGGATCATTTGATCAAGAAGAGCTAATGAGTCCTCTCTGGTTCGTTGGAAACAATTACGTCCGATAATAGAACCGTTACCACCACCGAAGTGAATAGCTTTAATCTCTTCCATGAGAGCATTGTCATCTTTTGCATCACCCCCAGAGAATACTACTAGGCGCTTTCCTTCAAAAGCTACTTTTTTGATATGGGCCACTCTGTCTTGAAGAGTGCCTATAGCAATATTATTATTTTCAAAAGCAGCTTTAGTTGGATCTTCTTCAAGAAAATCACTTGGTAATTTTACTTTAATGACATTAGCTCCTAACAAAGCTGACATATGTGCAGCATAAGAGATAATATTCATTGCCGTCTCACCTTTTTTGCTAATGTTCGATCCACGCGCATAAGCCCAAAGGACAACTGCTAGACCCTTTGCTTTTGCCTCATGGCTTAGTTCTCGATATTCTTCCATTAAAGAGAAATTATGATCTGAACCAGGGTATATGGTAAATCCTATTGCAGCACAACCTAATTTGAGTGCATCATCAATACTACCTGTTACCGCCTGATCAAGAGAGGTAGCGAGAGTATTAGAGCTATTAATTTTTAGAATAGTAGGAATCTGTCCATAAAAGCTATCTGAACTGGTTTGTAATAAACCCAAAGGAGCTGCATAAGCTGAGAGACCTGCATCAATAGCTAATTGATGGTGATAATTAGGATCATAGGATGGAGGGTTAATTGCAAAGCTTCGATCTGGACCATGTTCAAAACCTTGATCTACTGGAAGAATGATCATTCGACCAGTGCCACCTAATTTTCCTTGACCTAACATGCACATTAAATTGGAACGCACGCCTACATTTTCATGGGTGTAGTGAGAAATAATTTTTTTTGTAGTTGATGTTACTTTCATATCTTCTCCTATAATTTACAAACTTGTTGCGAAGTCTCAAGCATTCTATTGGAAAATCCCCATTCATTATCATACCAAGTAAGAATTCTTCCAAAAGTATCAGAAACAGTAGTTGTTTCAGTTAAATCTAAAATAGAACTACGAGCATCATGGTTATAATCACTTGAAACCTTTGGATCTGTGTCTATGCCCAATATTCCCTTTAAAGGTCCATTTGCATATTCTTTAAATTTTGAATTTAAAGTATCGACAGATATAGGTTTTTTAGTGTTAAATTTAAAATCCACTAAAGAAACGTTTGGAGTAGGAACACGAATTGCAGTACCATCTAGTTTCCCTTTAAGATGAGGTAATACTAAACCAACTGCTTTTGCAGCACCTGTGCTTGTGGGAATAATGTTACTAGCAGCTGCTCGAGCTCTTCTTAAATCTTTATGAAATGTATCGACCGTACTTTGATCACCTGTATAAGAATGGATAGTAGTCATGTAACCATTTTCAATACCAAATTCTTTATCAACTACATAAGCTACAGGAGAAAGGCAATTTGTAGTACAGGATGCATTTGAAATTACGACATGGTCATTATTTAAGTCTTGATGATTGACACCCTGAACAACAGTAAAGTCAGCATTTGTACAAGGGGCAGATACGATTACTTTGTTTGCACCACTCTCAATATGACTCATTGCTTTTTCTTTTGATGCA
>CABYWI010000008.1 GCA_902522585.1 uncultured Alphaproteobacteria bacterium | reverse complement strand
TGGATGTGTAATTGAATGAATGGCCCCTAGTCCTTTTTGAAAAGCAGCTGCGCCCATCATTGATGCAACAAGCATATGGGCACGAGCTTCAATATTTTTTCCATTGTGATAAACCTCTTGAATATTTTCTTTCACCAAACGAAGACCTTCTAAAGCCGTACCCTCTGCCATAGGGTGATAAAAAGGAGATGAGTAAGCTTCTAAGCAATGAGCTAGCGCATCCATCCCTGTTCCAGCTGTAATTCCTTTTGGTAAGTTAATTGTTAAAGAAGGATCTAAAATTGAAATTTGAGGTAACATCTTTGGATGAAAAATAATTTTCTTTTTATGATTATCTTCATTCAAGAAAACCCCTGCTCTCCCAACCTCAGAACCTGTCCCCGCTGTAGTTGGTATCGCAATAATAGGTTTAATTACATCAGAGTTAGCTCGAGTCCACCAATCTCCAATATCTTCGAAATCCCATAATGGTCTTGACTGATGAGCTAGAAAAGCAATCCCCTTTCCCGCATCCATTCCGGAACCACCACCTATTGCAATAACCCCATCATGATTACCTTCTAAAAATACTTTAACTCCATTGATAACATTTGAACCGGTAGGATTTCCTTGAACATCAGAATAAATATTTGTTTTAGATGAAAGATTAGAATTAATTTCATCAACAATAGGAGTTTGCAGCAGACCTGGGTCAGTCACGATAAGAGGGTTTTTCATACCCAAAGCATCACAAGCTTGTTGTATTTGCCGAGATCGATCAGGACCAAACCAGACATTGGTTGGATAATTCCAGTTCATATTTTGCATTTTAGTCTCCTATTTTATCCTCGTTCAAAGTAACGTTGGTGTTCCCAATCGTTTACAGATTTATCATATTCAGACTGTTCCCATTCGGCAGCATGAATATAGTGCTCCAAAACATCAAGGTGGAAAATCTTTGGAAGTAACTTAGATTTTTTAGCTAAATTGATAGCTTCCCTTAAAGTGCCAGGAACATTTTTGGCTTTTTTGTTTTGGTAAATGTTTCCCATCAAAGGGTCTTCTAAATCTAATTTATTTTCAATTCCATATAAACCTGCTTGAATTAAACCAGCAAAAGCCAAATAAGGATTAACGTCAGCCCCGGGTACTCGACACTCAATTCGTATTGAACCTCCGTGGCCAGCTAAGCGAAAACCAGCTGTTCTGTTATCAATACCCCAAGCAGCAGTAGTTGGTGCGAAAGAACCCTCTTGAAAGCGTTTATAAGAATTAATATTTGGCGCTAAAAAGATTGAAAGATCTCTTAAGAATAAAATCTGACCTGCAACGTAACTTTTAAAAGTTTTAGACATGCCATATTTATCTTTTGAGTCAGCAAAAATATTTTTTTTAGATTTCTTATCAAATAAAGAATTATGAATATGACATGAACTCCCACAAGCTTCTTTATTATATTTTGCCATAAAGCTAGCAGCTCGATTATGTTTGAAAGCAATTTCTTTTGCAGCATTCTTAATCAGAATATGATTATCTGCCATGTTTAGTGCATCAGTAAAAACAACATTAATTTCTTGTTGGCCTGGTGCTGCCTCTCCTTTGGTGCACTCTACATAAATACCTGAGTCTAAGAGACTATTTCTTAATTCTTGATTGAAAGCCTCCTCTTTTGAAGTTTGAAAAATCATGTAATCTTCAATATACCAAGATGTTTCCTTCAAATTCTTATAGTGATTAGAATGGATTTCTTCGTAAGATTGTTTAAAGAGAAAAAATTCTAATTCTGATCCAAGCATTGGTTCAAATCCCATTTTATTTGCTTTAGTTATGGCCTCTCTTAAAACTTGTCTTGTAGAATGTGCAACTGGGGTTTTGCCATCATGTTCAAAGGCATCTCCTAAAACTAATGCGGTTTTTTCTAACCAAGGTAGTTCTTTAATAGTTTGATGATCGGGGATTACAGTCATATCGCCATATCCTGTTTCCCATGATGAGGATTTAAAACCAGGCACAGTATACATATCCATGTCGACGGTATATAGATAATTACAAAAATGAGTTTCTTTATGAACGTAATCTAAAAAAGCTTTTCCGGTAACTCTTTTTCCAACAAGTCTTCCTTGCATATCAGATAGAGCTACAAGAACAGTATCAATTTCTCTTAATTTAATTTTTTTTTCTAGATCTTTAAAACTAATGGCCATTTTTTAAAAAATTTTTAGATTGGTTTTCTCACCCCATTAAAAATGAGGTGAGAAAAAAGATATTTATCTATATGGATATCCAGCTTTTTCCATTGTATCAGCGTATAATTTAAATGCCTCTACAACCTTACCACTTCTTGGAGAAGAAGCAGCTACATCATCCCAGAATTTTCCAGCGTCGCTTACAACACCAGCCCATTCATCAGCAGGAAGACTTGTTAGTTCCATTTTTTTACCGTTCACACGAAGGTCAGCTTCACCGCCCCAATACCATACTTGTCTATAGTAGTGTGACTGATCAATAGACATTCTGAAGAGCTCTTGAAGCTTAGGTGATAATTTGTTCCAACTTTCACTATTAGCAAAATATGAACCGAACCATGCACCTGTAACAGAGTTAGTAAGAGCATAATTACAAATATCTGCCCATCCAACTTCATAAGCCTCTGTAAATCCACACCAGCAAACACCATCTAATTCACCGGTTTGCATTGCTACTTCAACGTCATCCCAAGGAACAGTGACTGGTATCAAACCATACTGAGCTAAGAAACGACCTGCAGTTGGAACACCAAAAACTCTGAGACCCTTCATGTCTGAAAGTTTTTCAATTTTTTTATTCACTGTAAATAAATGACATGGATCCCAAGCACTAGTACTCAACCAAGTTACATTGTCCACTTCTCCATAAGCTTCTGCCCAAATCTTATCTAGACCGTAGTATCTAAACATTGCAGGAACATCTAGACTATATCGAGTTGCAAATGGGAAATATCCACCAAAAACAGAAATATCTACTGGTGATCCCATAGTTGCGTCATCACTTTGAACCGCATCAATAGTTCCAGCTTGCATTGCTCTAAATAGTTCATCAGTAGGAACTAACTGATCTGCATAGAAAAGTTCAATTTCCATTTCACCATGAGCTGCTTTGTTGAAAGCCTCTATCTGAGGGAGAACAACGTGAGCTCCAAGTGGGGCACCAGAATAAGTTTGTAATCTCCATTTAATTGGATTGGATGCTGCATATACATATGGTGCTTTTGCTGCTGTTGCGCCAATAGCAGCTGCAGAAACTAAACCAGCTTTTTTTAAGAAGCCTCTTCTTGAAGAGGTATTTTTTATTTTATTTTTTGTCGACATATTTATCCTCCGGGGTCTATTATATTCTAAAATTACATATTAAATAAAGATTAATTTTAAAAATTTTTTGAAATTAGCCTAAGATAGTTGTGGGTAGCCATAAAGCTATTTGAGGAAACATCATCATAATAATCAAACCAAATAACATTACCAAAACAAATGGAATTATAGATCTATATATATCAATAAGAGTAATTTCTTTTGGGGCCATAGCTCGCATTAGAAATAGATTATATCCAAAGGGTGGTGTCATATAAGCTATTTGACAGGTAATTGTGTATAAAACTCCATACCAAATAGGATCAAATCCTAATGCAATAATCAAAGGAACATACAGCGGTGCAACAATAACTAACATTGCAGTATCATCGAGAAACATTCCCATAAGTATGTATGATAACTGCATCATAATTAAAACACCCCAAGGACTTAAATTCCATCTTTCGATAAACAAAGATTCAATAGCTTTTGTGGCACCAATTCCATCGAATACAGCCCCAAAACAAAGTGCCGCTAAGATAATCCACATAAACATACAAGACACACCTAAGGTTTTTTTGCAAACATCCTCAATGACTTTTAAATTTAATCTTCCTTTTGACCATGCTGCAAGTGTTGCAGCTAAAGCTCCAACAGCAGAACACTCAACTAAACTAGCTATACCCATGATAAATAAGCCTGTCATAACAAAAAAAATAGCAAAGGGTATTATTCCTGCTCTTAATAATTTTATTTTTTCAATAAGAGGAATTTTTCTCTCTTTCTCAGGAAGAACAGGTCCGAGCTCGGGTTGAATTTTACATCTTATGTATATGTATAAGATAAATAAAGTAGCCATAATTAAACCAGGTATTAAACCCGCAAGCCAAAGTTTACTCACCGGCTGTCTCGCTATCATTCCATATAAAACTAGAACTACACTTGGAGGAATTAAAATACCTAACGAACTTCCAGCTTGGACTACCCCACTGATCATCCGTTTGTCATAATTTCTTTTTAGCATCTCTGGTAGTGCAATAGTTGCTCCGACGGCCATACCCGCAACACTTAATCCATTCATGGCAGAAATTGCTACCATCATAAACATAGTACCGATTGCTAGTCCTCCACGCGTACCACCAAAATATACATGGAACATTTTATAAAGATCGTTAGCTATGCCTGACTCTGAAATCATATAGCCCATATAAATGAATAAAGGGAGAGTAAGCATGGGATACCACTTAAATAATTTCCAAGATGCTGTGAATGGCATCTCTACGGCTCCATTGCCCCATATAAGCAAAGCTGCAGCGGCGGCTACAAAACCAATCGCTCCAAAAACACGCTGGCCTGTTAAAAGCATCAGAACCATTGTGGCAAACATCAAGATAGCAATAGCTTCGTAACTAAAATATTCAGCAAACATTAGATTTTTATTCCTTTGACTTTTGCATAATCTTTAAAAACCATTGAAAAAGTCTGAAGTAACATCAATAAAATTCCTAAAAACATAATACTACTAATAGGCCATACATAAGGTCTCCAGGCAGAAAATAAAGTTTTCTTCGTCTCAAGAGTGTAAACAAGACTATTATAGGATCCGATTAGTAACACTATTAAATAGAAAATTAAAAAGACACTTGTAAAGAGATCCATCCTTGCCTTATTTTTTTCTGAAAAGCTTCCATAAACTAAATCCATTCTGACATGCTGATGTTCTTTCATGGAATATGCACCGCCCATAAGATAATATCCAGTCATGATGAATTGAGCCATCTCAATAATCCAAAGTAATGGGAAGTTGATAATATTTCTTGTTACAAATGATAAAACTAAAATTCCCATCATAGCAAAGACGGTGTACATAGTTATTCGACCTATGATATTAGTAATCTTATCAATGAGTTTTACATATAGAATAAAGATCGAAGGCATAAGTTACTAAGCTAACACAAATGAAAAGAATATCTAAACTGTTTTGTTAGACTACCTTTCGCATATGAAAACTTTGAGGACGCGTGAATTGATCAAAGGCTAATACAGATAAGGAACAGCCAACTCCGGTATCCTTAACACCAGTCCATGCAAGAGCGGGATCCAAATAATCACATCTATTCATAAAAAAAGTACCTGTCTCAATTTCTCTACCAAAATCTTTTGCAAAATCTACATCTTTTGTCCAAATAGAAGCCGTTAATCCGTAGGGACTATCATTCATTAGTTGTTTTGCTTCTTGTTGATCTTTCACTGGCATAATTCCTACAGCGGGTCCAAAAGTTTCCTCCATCATAAATCTCATTGAATGATCTACATCGATCATGACCTGGGGAGCTATGTAACAATTATCATCTTTTGCGATCGAAAATTTTGATTCATCTATTAGTCGCTTTGCTCCTTGCTTTTCTGCCTCGGAAATTTGACTGCGAATAAAGTTTGCAGCTGATAATCGAACTACTGGTCCTAAATTAGTATCCTCTTGAGATGGATCACCTAATTTATATTGTTCAGTTATAGTTTTAAATCCATCGATAAAATCCTTATAAATAGATTGGTCAACATAAATTCTTTCAATGCCACAACAAGACTGTCCTGAGTTAAACATTGCTCCATCTACTAAATTCTCAATAGCATGATTTAAATCAGCATCGGAACGAACATAAGCAGGATCTTTTCCTCCTAGCTCCAGACCAACATTGATAAAACGAGTTCCAATATATTTCTTAACTTCTTGACCACCTCTCACGGAACCCGTGAAGACTACGTGAGCTATTCGTGGATCAGAAATAATTTTCTCACACGTTTGATGATCTGTATGAACAAACTGAAATACACCTTTAGGTAATCCTGTGTTTTCAAAAGCTTGTGATATTAATTCTGCACATCGAGGTGTTTGAGAAGAATGTTTTATGACTATCGTATTGCCTGCTAATAGTGCGGGAACAATGGTATTAGTAGCAGTGATAATAGGATAATTCCAAGGTGCCATTACAAAAATAACACCTAAAGGAGACTTATAAATATAGTTATCAAATTCATCATTTTTAGTTGCAGGAATATCTCTCAGGGACTCTTTTGCAATCTCTACCATATGCCTTGACCTTTCTTCAAAACCACGCAATTCATTTCCACATTGAGAAATGGGTCTTCCAATTTGCCAACAAATTTCTTTTGATACCTCAGGTTTAAGAGCTATTAAATTATCAATAAACTTATTTATAATTTTAATACGATCATCAATAGAAGTGCTTTTCCATGATTGAAAACTTTTTTTGGAATTCTCAATAACATCATCAATTTCAGATTGGGTTGATAAAGGTCTTTCTAAATAAACAGAATTGTCAATAGGTGTAATGGTTTTTTGAATGCTCATAGTTGCTCCACAGTTAAAGACAATATAATGAAAATTTGCTCAAAAAAAGTCAATGGCTTTCTTTAAATTACTAGGTTTACTTATAATAATAAAAATTTAGATTTTTGTTGTGAATTTAAAGTTTAAAGGAAAAACTGTTGTTGTCACGGGTGCTGCAGGAGGAATGGGTTTAGCAACAATAAAGTTATTGCTCAATTACAACGTTAAAATTCTTGCCCTTGACATACAAAAACCAACCAAAAAAATTCTACAACATAAAAAAGTTTCGTATTGTCAGTTAGATTTAGTTAAACAAGATGAACTAAAAAAAGCTATCAATAATTTTGTTAAAACCAATAAGAGAATAGACTACTTAGTAAATACAACTGGAGTTTTGTGGTTTGAGAAAGATGTTTCTGCGGTAGATCTTGACTTAAATGTTTGGGACAAGGTCTTTGAAATTAATCTTAAGACTATGGTGCTGCTCTCCAAATTAATCATACCTATAATGAAAAAAAATAAATTTGGGTCTATGGTTCATATATCTTCAGTAGATGCCCTTTCTGGAGATGACAAACCTCAAGATGCATATGGTGCAAGTAAGGCAGCCATGATCCGACTATCTAAGTCATTGGCTATCCAGTTTGGGCCCTATAATATTCGAAGCAACTGTATCCTTCCTGGTGCTGTCGAAACTTCAATGCAAGATCGCTGGAAAAAGAACCCAAACGCAAAAAAAAACTTAAAAGAATTTATGCCAATCAAAAAAATCATCCAACCTAAAGGTATAGCTGAGGGAATTCTTTTTTTACTCAGTGATCAAAGTGAGTATATTACTGGTACAGAACTAATTATTGATGGAGGCTTAACAGCAAGACCTTAGAAAGATTTAATCATGATTAATTTTGAACTTTTTAGCAATAACATAAATCTATATGGAACTATGTTTTTTGCTTGTACTATTTATATTACATTGGTTATTGCAAGGTATGCGACTCTTGCAAAACTGATCAGAGATTCAAGAGCAAATATCGAAAATCATAATTTAAAATTTAACAATCAAGATGAGTATTCTTTTCATATATCACATTATGAAAAAAGACTCAGGTTGTTAAGATATACTTTATACCTGTCCCTTTCTGGAGGAATAGCTTTATGTTCAAGTTTATTGTTTTTGCTTATGAAATTTGCCATCATTTCATCTTTTATTTTCGGTCTACATTTAATTTTAGTACTATCTGCTTTAATAACTTTAGTCTATGAACTAGCAGTCTCATTTGAAGCCTTGACTGAGCATCTTGAAATAATGAGAAGTTGGAAAGATAAGTTTTAATTTTAAATAATTTAGAGTCTTAAATTAATTGAAGGGATCAACAGCACTACCATAGAATTAGTCGTGCGTATTGATTTTAACGAATGTTCATTTTGTATGAATAATATGAGAAAGATAAGTTAGGTAGTTTTGGTAGTCTTGAAACGTTCTAAAAAGCCTTGAGCAAGATTTTGAAGCATACTCAACTGTTTTAATTTTGAAACTCCATCGACAATTCCATCTACCGATTTACTAATAAAATTTTTGGTTGCAATATTTTTATTAGACCTATCATTTAACCAATAAATAAGAGTTGCTAGGTAAATCATTGAGAGCAACCCTCTTTTTGAATAGTAACTAAAGTCGTTAGATTTATCTCCGGAGAGTTTCCATATGAAATCACTATTTTCATGGAGTAATTTTACTGACATTAAAATATTACCAGGGCGGAGAAGAAATTTTAACATTTCTGGCAAAGCCTTTTTTAAATAAATGTTACTTTCAAATTTTAATTCTAGAATTGTTTTGATTTTGTCTCTAACTTTAAGACGAGAATTATTAAAGGAATTATAATTTTTTTCAACGAGAGCGTTATTTTGAGAAATTAAGAATTTCAAGACATCATATTCAAATGATGGAAAAAGAAGAGCTAGGTTTGGTGTAGAAATCTTCAATTTTTTTGCACATTGAAGTAAGGTTTCTCTTGACCAACCAAATTTTGGTACATCTTGAACGAATGAGTTGGCTAATTTTTCTTGCTTTGATTTCATAATTATATATAACTTACGCCTTTATGAGGTTACTAGATTGACTATAGAAGTACAAGTTAGAGATAATAACGTTGAGGCTGCAATTCGCGTTCTTAAGAAAAAGCTTTTAAGAGAGGGTATTTTCAAAGAATTAAAATTAAGAAAACACTATGAAAAACCATCTGAAAGAAAGCTTCGTGAAAAGGAAGAATCCATTAAAAGATTCAAAAAGCTAATGCGTAAGAAGAAATACGATTAGTTTTCTAATCCCTTTATAATATCTTCACAAACTTTTTTTGCATCTCCAAACAACATCAGTGTGTTGTCACGGAAAAATAGTTCGTTTTGTACTCCGGCGTAACCACTAGCCATTCCTCTTTTTACAAAAAATACTTGTCCTGCATTTTCAACATCAAGAATTGGCATTCCATAAATTGCACTAGTTTTATCTGTCTTCGCAGCAGGGTTAGTAACATCATTCGCTCCAATGACAAAAGCAACATCAGTATCAGAGAAATCTCTATTAATTTCATCTAATTCTAAAACTTCATCATAGGGGACGTTAGCTTCTGCTAATAGAACGTTCATATGGCCTGGCATTCTTCCAGCAACTGGATGAATAGCATATCGGACTTGAGCTCCTGCTGCTTTAAGTAAATCTCCCATTTCTCTCAGAGCGTGTTGTGCTTGTGCCACAGCCATGCCGTAACCAGGAACAATGATAATTGTTTTACTATTTTTCATAACGAATGCAGCATCCGCAGCATTACCTTGTTTTGCTACACGATCATCTTTAGCTCCGCCTTCACTTACTGCTTGCTCGCCACCAAAACCACCAAGTAAAACATTAAGGAAGGATCGGTTCATCCCTTTACACATAATATAACTCAAGATAGCTCCAGAAGATCCAACTAGTGCTCCTGTAATAATCAAAAGGTTATTGGATAATGTAAATCCAATACCTGCTGCTGCCCAACCTGAGTAGGAATTAAGCATGGAAACGATTACTGGCATATCAGCACCGCCAATAGGAACGATAAGCAATACTCCAATTAAAAAAGATGCTGCAACGATCATCCAAAAATATTCTGGATTTTGATCCATACAAAATTTTGCAATTAATGCGATTATCCCTAAACCAAGAAGAAGATTGAGAAGGTGTTGACCTTTGAAAACTAATGGATTTCCAGACACAAAACCTTGGAGTTTACCAAAAGCAATAATTGAGCCAGTAAACGTAACTGCACCAATTGCTGTACCAATAGCCATTTCTATCAAACTGCCAAGAGGAATATTTCCAATAGTGCCTATATTAAAAGCGCTTGGATTATAAAAAGCAGAAGCAGCAACAAAAACTGCCGCTAAACCTACAAGACTATGGAATGCAGCTACTAACTGAGGTAGTGCTGTCATTTGAATTCGAACTGCGATAACACTTCCAATTAAACCGCCTATGACAAAAGCGATTGCGATCTCCTTATAACTTAAAACGCCAGGATTTGAGACGGTGGTTATAATGGCGATAGCCATACCTACAATTCCATAAAAATTACCTCTTCTTGCAGTTGTTGGGTGAGAGAGTCCTCTTAATGATAAAATGAAAAGAACAGATGAAATTAAATAAGCTACTGATGTTAAATTTGACATTATAATCTTCCTTAACTCTTCTTCTTAAACATTGATAACATTCTATTAGTTACAACAAAGCCACCAAAGATATTTACAGCCGCCAAACCAACTGCTGCTAAACCAAAATATTTTGAGATCGTTGCATCAATAGGACCGGCTGCCAGTAAAGCACCCACTATGATTACTGAAGAGATAGCATTCGTAACACCCATTAATGGACTGTGTAATGCTGGTGTCACTGACCAAACAACATAATAGCCAACGAAACATGCGAGCACTAAAACGGTAATTCCAAAAATAATAAAGTCGCTATGACCCCCTGATGTTTCAACAGCCGCTAAAGCCAATTGACTAGCTTGGTCTGATAATTGTTGGGCCTTAAAAGATAAATTTTCTAATTGAACTGAAATTTCTGACATAATCTCTCCTTTACTTGATTAAATTTTTTCCTGCTGAACAAACCAAAGTTGCTTTGATAATTTCATCATTTTTGTTAATAACTGATTTCTTTTTATCCTCAAAATTCATGAGTTTTAAAAAATTGGATATATTTTTAGAGAATAAACTTGATGCATTATTAGCCACTCTGCCTGGGACATTAGCATGACCAACAATTTTTAGGCCATTTTTGGAAACCACTTTACCTAATTGGCTGTACTCACAGTTTCCTCCAGACTCCACTGCAAGGTCAACTATGACAGAACCTTGTTTCATGCTATTAAGCATGTCTTTCTTTAAAATCAAGGGTGCCTTTCTTCCGGGTATCTGAGCAGTACAAATTACTATATCCATCTCTTTAAGAGTTTCGGCTAAAAGTGCTTCTTGTTTTTTTTGATACTCCGCACTCATTTCTTTTGCGTAACCACCTTTAGTTTCTGCATTTTTGGATTCCTCATCCTCAACCATTACAAATTTTCCACCTAAACTCTCCACCTGCTCTTTAGATGCAATTCGAACATCAGTTGCATAAACAATCGCACCTAATCTTTTAGCTGTAGCAATAGCTTGGAGTCCGGCTACACCGGCGCCTATAACAAGAACATTTGCTGGGGTTACTTTACCGGCAGCAGTCATAAAAAGTGGAAGGACTCGATTAAATTCTTGAGCAGCGTCAATAACGGCATGATAGCCTGCTAAATTAGCTTGAGAAGATAAAATATCCATATCCTGTGCTCTAGTAATTCTAGGAACCCTCTCTAAAGAAAATGCTGATATTTTTTTTGAATTAAAAATTTTAATAATATCAACTTCTTTTTGAACATTTAATTGAGAGATAATCATGGAACTACTTTTTAGTTGTTTTGCTTCGTCAGCAGTAGGACAGTTTATTTTTGCGATAATATCGGATGTTTTTAAAATTTCTTTTGAAGAGGAGATTGAGGCCCCTGCTTCTTTATAGCTTTTGTCAGTAAAACCTGATGCTAAACCGGCATTTTTTTCGATAAATACCTGATGCCCAGCTTTAACATAATTTTTTACTTCATCGGGGCTAATAGCTACCCTATTTTCAAATTTATTTTTTTCTTTGATTGTTCCGATTATCATAATTGAGTTCCTTTTGGTGGCATATTGAATACCAAATTAAATTCCTAATTTATAATTTTAATATGAATTTTTAAACGAACCTATGCGAAATTAAGATTAAATACCAGCAAATTTAAGGGCTTTTTTTTGATTTTTATCAACAATTTTAACTGAAAAATCCTTAATTAGTGCGTGAAATAACTTATACCAATTGATTTCAGCTTTGAGGTGAATAAAAATAGATCCTAATCCTACAGCAGCTCTATCCATAAAAACAAACTCCCTTGGGGGTTTGACGCCTCCATATTTCTTGAGTTCTCGGTGAACTTCACCTGCTATTTTCGCACCATAAATACCACTATCTGAGTCTTGAATTCTTCGAACTTCATTTTTGAGAATTGGATCATATAGAAATAAAGCCCACTTATTTAAAACAGACATCAATTTATCATCAATATCCTTGAAACCCCAAGCTTCGTAGGCTTTTTTAATTTTGGGATTGTCATTTTCTTTTAGTGCAAAATATAAATCAACTACTCCTTTTACAAATTTAGCTGGAAAAATTCTAACACAACCATAATCAAATAAATTTATATTGTTTTTTTTATCAACAGAATAGTTTCCTAGATGCGGATCTCCATGAATTATTCCGTATTTATAAAAAGGATAATACCAAGCCATAAATAATTTTTTTGCTAGTTCATTTCTTAGTTTCTGTGGTGCATTTTTATATTCTATTAATTTTTTTCCTTTTAAGTATTGCATAACTAATAATCTATTAGTTGAAATTTTTTCATAAACTTTTGGTATTTTGATATAATCATTTTTTTTATGAATAACATTGAAAACTTTTAAATGTTTATGCTCTAATTTATAATTTAATTCTTCTTTTAATCTCGCTTCAATCTCTTTATAAATTTCTCTTATTTGAATTGATTTATTATAACTGGAATAGATTTTAAAAATAATTTTTAATTGACTAAGATCAGCTTCAACTGCAGAAGCCATATCAGGGTATTGAAGTTTGCAGGCAACATTATCTTTGTTTGGTAGTGAAGCTTTATGAACTTGACCCAAAGAGGCTGCGAAGCTTGCCTCTTTATCAAAAGATAAAAAATGATCTTCCCAATTCTCTCCTAGCTCTGCTTTCATTCTTCTTTTGACAAACACCCATGACATAGGTGGGGCATTTGATTGAAGTTCAGCTAATTTGCGAGCATACTCCTCAGGCAGTAAATCTGGGATGGTAGCACTGAGCTGAGCTACTTTCATTAATGGGCCTTTTAAATTTCCCAATATTTCAGTTATTTGCGCAGCATATTTTTGATCACTTAAATCAAAATTTAAATATTTTTTTCCAGCAAACTGCGTAGCTAAGGATGTTAGTGATGTGGTGACTTTGGAGTAGCGCTTAACCCGAGATACAAAATTATTATCTTCTTTCATTGAACAATTAATTAAATAGCTTTTTCAAATTCATCAATTAAACCAGAAATCATGGATAGGCCTTTTTGCCAACTATTTTTATTTTTAAGATCAACATTAAAAGGCTTCAATACCTCGCTATAGTGTTTTGAACCTCCACTTTTGAGCAACTCAATATAGTTATTTTTAAAATCTGTTAATCCTTCGTCATAAAGTTGAATTAATACATTTACTAAACAATCTCCAAAAGCATATGCATAGACATAAAATGGGGTATGAATAAAATGCGGTATATAAGACCAAAAATATTTATAACCATCGGTTAACTCAATATGTGGGCCTAGACTTTCGGATTGAGTTTTCATCCAAAATTCACAAATTTGATCAGAAGATAGTTCTCCGTTCTTTCTTTCGTTATGAACAAGTTTTTCAAATTCAAAAAAAGAAATTTGTCTTACAACTGTATTAATCATGTCTTCAATTTTAGAAGCCAATAAATATTTTTTGGTCTCCGAACTGCTATCTGCAAGAAGAGTTCTAAAAGTCATCATTTCTCCAAAAACACTAGCTGTCTCAGCTAAGGTTAAAGGCGTGCTAGATAACAACAATCCTTGTTTAGACGACAGATACTGATGACAACCGTGACCTAGTTCATGGGCCAATGTCATAACATCACGTGTTTTACCGTGAAAATTAGTTAGGATATAAGGATGAATAGAAGGAATTGTAGATGCAGCAAAGGCGCCTGGAGATTTTCCAGATTTTAATTCTGCATCAATCCAATTATTTTGAAAAAATAAAAGTACAATGTCTTTGAAGCTCTGATCAAAATTACCATATGACCTAAGAACTATATCTTTAGCTTCCTCCCATTGAATTTTAACATTTGGAGAGTTTGGGTATGGAGCATTTCTATCCCAATAATTTAGTCTTGGTTGATTAAATAATTTAGATTTAATTTCATAATATCGGTGGGATATATTTTTGTAATTTGAAATAACACTTTGACTAAGCGCCTCCACTACTTCATCCTCAACATTATTTGCTAGATTACGAGACTCGATAGGAGATTTATAGTTCCTCCATTTATCATTGGTAATTTTGTCTTTAGCAAGGGTGTTAGTTATAAAAGTAAATATCTTAGAGTTCTTTTTGAAAACACTTTCGATACTTCTGGCGGCTTCTTTTCTTGTTTCGGAGTCATGATCTGATAGTAAATTTAAAGCATCCGAACTGTTTAATTGTTTGTTTCTTATATCAAATTTTAGGTCGTTAATTTGTTCTTCAAAAAATCTCACCCATGAGGAATTGGCAGTCAAATTTTTATCAAGAAATATTTGTTCACTTTTTTCATCAAGTTGATGATCTTTGTATCTTCTAATATTAATTAGCCAGTTTTTATATCGTCCAGACCCTAAAACTAATTTTTGAAATTTTTCATTAGGTAAAGAATTTATTTCATTGGTAAAAAATATCAGGCTTGAAGAAATCTCAGTTAATTTTTCATTTATGCCTTGATAAAATTGAACAACTTCTTCATCATCCATATTAGTTGCATAAATTAGAAACGCGTAATTACCTAATTTATCACCTGTCTCGTTGCCATTTTCATACTCCTCAATTACAGTCTCAAAATTATCTGAATTTTTTTCGATATTTTCTTTGTACTGTTTATTAAATGACTCAGAGAATTTTCTAAATGTGTCCAAATCAATGTTGATTTGCTCATCTTTAATATTGGAGTAGAAATCCTCTAAATTCCAATTTGGCAACTTTTCACTCATAATTATATTTTTAATATTATTTATCTTTAAATTTTTGTAATTGTTCTAGTGTAGCTTCTTTTTGAAATTTTTCTTTCCAATCTGAATAAGGCATACCATATATAATCTTTCTAGTTTCTTCATAATCTAGATCATATCCAGCTTCATTTGCATATTTTGCATACCATTTAGATAGACAATTTCGACAAAACCCACTGAGGTTCATTAAATCGATATTTTGAACATCAGTTCTTTTTTGTAAATGTTCGATTAGATGATCAAGAACTTTTGCCTTAATCAGTACTTCCTTTTCATTAATTATTTTACTCATAGTATTTTACTAATATCATGTTATTAATTTTTATTTAAATGAAACAATTAAAATTAAGAAATAGACGGGCAAAAATTGTCGCCACCCTTGGTCCATCATGTGAAACTGAGAAAACCATTGAGGAGCTTTTCATAGCTGGAGTTGATGTATTTCGTTTAAATTTCAGTCATGGATCCCAAGAGGATCATATTCAAAAAGTTAAAATAGTTAGAAAAATAGAAAAAAAATATAATCGATATGTTTGTATTTTAGGCGACCTTCAGGGTCCAAAATTTCGAGTTGGTAAATTTACAAATGTCAAAGAACAGTTAAAGAAAAATCAAGAATTTACGTTTGATCAAAATAAAAAAGATGGTGATAATAAAAGAGTTTATTTGCCTCATAAAGAGATTTTTAAATCTATCTCTGTTGGCCAACGACTGCTTGTCAATGATGGAAAAGTTCGATTAAAAGTAAAATCAAAATCACCCTCCTCAATTAAATGTATTGTTACAGATGGTGGGGAAATCTCAAATAATAAAGGATTGAATATCCCTGATACTAAACTTGATTTAAAAATTATTACCCCTAAAGACAAAAAAGATCTTCAATTAGCTATAAAATTAGATGTTGATTGGATCGCTCTTTCTTTTATACAAACAACTAAAGATTTACTCACTGCAAAAAAATTGATCCCCTCTAGATTTAAGGTAATGGTTAAAGTTGAGAAACCATCTGCGATGGATGAAATTGACTCGATCACCGAAAACTGTGACGGAATAATGGTAGCTAGAGGCGATTTAGGTGTTGAAACTAATCCAGAAGACGTGCCGATACATCAAAGAACAATGGTTTCTGCTTGTCGAAAGTTTGGACGTCCATGTATTGTTGCAACTCAAATGTTAGAGAGTATGATTGACTCTCCAACTCCAACTCGTGCCGAAGCTTCAGATGTAGCTACTGCAGTATTCCAAGGAGTGGATGCCGTCATGTTATCTGCTGAGTCCGCAGCTGGAAATTATCCAAAAGAGGCTGTAGAAATGATGGATAAAATTATCAAAAGAGTGGAAAGTGATTCAAAATATTTGGCTAATATCCAAAATTATAATCTTGATCATACTAAAACATCCACTGAAGCCATAGCAACAGCAGCCTTAGAAGTAGCGAGCATTGCTAGTTGTAATTGTATTGCTACGTTTTCTCAATCAGGAAGATCCATTCTTCGAGTTGCGAGAATGAGGCCCAATGTTACTTTGATTGGCTTGACGACAAACATTAAAGTAGCTCGTCAAAATGCATTAACATGGGGCACCTTCATGGATTTGGTAGATGAGATCTCCTCTTCCACTGAAATGGTTGATAGAGCTTGCAGGGTTGCTAAAAATCGAAAAATTTTAAAGAATGGAGACAAAATCATTATTACTGCCGGTGTTCCATTCGGAAAAGTTGGGACAACGAATACTCTGCGTATAGCTAAAATAATAGCCGATAATAAGTTAACTTAACTTTGAACAAGCCGACTTAATGCGTTGGCATGCATCCTCTAAAATGGAGTCTGATGTGGCATAAGAAATCCTAAAAAAACCATCGAGTCCAAATGCAGAGCCCTGCACTCCTGCAACTCCAACTTCTTCAAGAAGGTAATCCATGAAATCACCATCGGTTTCGATAATTTTTCCCGACTCAGTTTTTTTTCCTAAAACTCCCTTGCAAGATGCAAAAACATAAAAAGCACCCTCTGGTACCCGACAAGAAAGTCCTGGAGTTTCATTTAGGTGTTTAACAACAAGATTTCTTCTTCTTAGAAATGACTCATTGTGGGATGTTATAAAACTTTGATCACCATTTAGAGCCTCAACAGAAGCAGCCATTGAAATAGATGCTGTTGAGGATACGTTTTGTGATTGAACTTTATTCATAGCATTGATGACATTTGTGGGGCCTGCCGCATAACCAACTCTCCAGCCCGTCATACAATAAGATTTTGATAAGCCATTCATAGTTAAAGTACGATCATAGAGGAATGGACAAACTTCAGCTATAGTATGAAAAGTATTTCCTTCGTAAACAATCTTTTCATATATATCATCTGATAAAACATAAACGTGTTCATGTTTTTTTAAAACTTCACCAATAGCCATTAGCTCTTCTTTTGTGTACATAGAACCTGTCGGGTTACTGGGACTATTCAACATCAACCATTTGGTCTCTGAAGAAATATTTTTTTCTAAATCTTCAGGTAAGAGTTTGAATCCTGAGCTTTCTCCACATTCAACAATTACTGGTTTGCCGCTATTCAACAAAACGATATCTGGATAACTGACCCAATAAGGGGCTGGGATAATTACTTCATCACCTGAATTAATTGTTGCTGAAAAAGCATTGTAGATAATATGCTTACCACCAACACCAACAGTAATGTTAGATAAGTCATAATCTAAATTATTGTCACTTTTAAACTTTTTTTGAATAGCTGACTGTAAGTCCGGTGTGCCTTTTCCGGGAACATATTTAGTAAAACCATCATTAATAGCTTTAATAGCTGCATTTTTTATATGATTAGGAGTATCAAAGTCGGGTTCTCCTGCAGCTAGCACAATGATATCTCTGCCAGCTCGTTTTAGTTCTTGGGCCTTCATATTTGTCGCTATTGTTAAAGATGGCTTAATACTGTTAACTCTATTTGAAATCATTTTTTTTAATTTAGATATCTATAAACTTATTTAAAAAAAACTACAAGCATGCCTTTTAAGATAGTCAGTGAAAATAAACCCAAGGGAGATCAACCTCAAGCAATAGAAAAATTATTTAAGGGACTTAAGAATAATAAAAGAAGTCAGGTGTTATTGGGAGTTACAGGTTCTGGAAAAACATTCACCATAGCTAATGTAATTGAAAAATATAATCGCCCAACTTTAATTATGGCTCCAAATAAAACTCTTGCTGCCCAACTGTACGAAGAATTAAAAATTCTATTTCCTGAAAATGCTGTCGAATACTTTGTAAGTTATTATGATTATTATCAACCAGAAGCCTATGTGCCTCGTTCAGATACCTTTATTGAGAAAGAGTCATCAATAAATGAACAAATAGATCGCTTTCGACATTCCGCAACACGCTCTCTTGTAGAGCGTGATGATGTAATAATTGTAGCAAGTGTCTCATGTATCTATGGAATTGGTGCAGTCGACTCATATTCCAAAATGACTCTAGAAATAAAAAAAGGACAAAATTTAAATTTAATGAAATTTCTTCGAGAGCTCGTCGATCTTCAATACAAAAGAAATAATATTGATTTTAGGAGGGGAATGTTTCGAGTCACTGGAGACCGAGTTGATGTGTTTCCAGCACACTTGGAAGATATTGCATGGAGAGTGAGTTTTTTTGGGGACGAAATTGAAGAAATAAAAGAGTTTGACCCTCTTACTGGAGAATTTCTTCAGAATTTTGAAAAGGTAAAAATTTTTGCGAATAGTCACTATATTACTCCCAAGCCAAGATTAGAAAAAGCCATACAAGAAATAAAAAAAGATTTAAAAGATCGTTTGGAAGAATTTGATAAGGAAAAAAAACTATTAGAGCATCAGCGTCTTAAAGAGAGAACTAACTTTGATCTTGAAATGATCCAAGCTACTGGTACCTGTTCAGGTATTGAAAATTACTCAAGATACTTGAGTGGCAGATCAGCTGGAGATGCTCCTCCTACGCTATATGAATTCATTCCGGAAAATTCTTTGCTAATTATTGATGAGTCACATGTAACTGTACCTCAAATAAACGGAATGTATAAAGGTGATCGTTCAAGAAAAAGTACACTATCAGAATATGGGTTTAGATTGCCCTCATGCCTAGATAACAGACCATTAAAATTTGAAGAATGGGATATGATGAGGCCTCCAACAATTTTTTTATCTGCTACACCAGGGCCTTGGGAATTAAATGAAGTTAACAATGAGTACGTCGAGCAAATTATTCGCCCAACAGGATTACTTGATCCAAATTGTGAAATTAGAACTACGGTCAATCAAGTAGAAGATCTTGTGGGCGAGATTCAAAAAGTATTATCCCAAAATAATCGAGTGCTGATTACTACTTTAACAAAAAGAAATGCTGAGGATCTGACTAATTATCTAAAAGAGCAGAATTTTAAAGCTGAATATATGCATTCTGACGTGGATACAATTGATCGTATAAAAATCATTCGCTCCCTTCGAATTGGAGAGATAGATATTATTATTGGGATCAATTTATTAAGAGAGGGGCTAGACATACCTGAGTGCGGACTAGTAGCCATTATAGATGCAGATAAAGAAGGATATCTTCGATCTAAAACTAGTCTAGTTCAAACGATAGGTCGTGCAGCAAGAAATGTTGATGGAAAAGTAATTTTATACGCTGATATCAAAACAAAAAGTATTGAAGCAGCTTTGGAGGAGACAAATTACCGAAAATCAAAGCAACTTGAATATAATAAATCTCATAATATTACACCTCAATCTGTCAAAAGAAATATTGGTGAAATTATTGAGAGTATATATGAAAAAGATAGTTATACTGTTAGTCTATCTAAAGGCGAAGATTTGAGTCCAAGTAGATTTGAAAAACATATTCAAAAACTTGAAAAAAAGATGCTATCTGCAGCAGAAAACTTAGATTTTGAAAAGGCAGCCATGTTCCGAGATGAAATAAGAAAAATTAAAAAAGATCAAATGGGTATTAAATAGTGATACAAAATTTTTTGGGTTTAATTTTAAGCTTAATTATTCTTATTTGGTCTTGTGAATACGCAATTAAAAATTCCATTCTCGTCTCTAAAATATTTCAAATTAGAGAAATATTTGTTGGTATCTTCATAATTTCGATTGGTACTTCATTACCTGAATTTGCCGCTACTTTTCAAGCTCTTCAGATTGGTGCTGAGGGTATTGTAGCTGGAAATTTAGTAGGAAGTAACATTGCAAATATTCTTCTAGTTGGTGGAATAATGGTTTTTCCACTGAGATCCCTAAATGTGGTAAAACAAGATCAAAGCACTGCAATTTTCTTTATAAGTTTTTCGATACTTTTCTTCTTTTTAATTTTTTTTGATTTTACTTTAGGGCTTAACTTTAGTCTTTTATTTATATTGCTTTTAATTATATTTTTTTATTTTGAATTAAAAAAACCTTCTGACAAGGATCTCGTTTCAAAAGAAAATAATCATCATTCATCAATCATAATTATTTCTAAAATAATAATTGCATTTATTGTTTTGTTTTTCAGTTCTCGTTTTTTTATCTCCTATGCCAAAAACTTAACAGAGTTATTAAGTGTTTCAGAGTCTATCATTGGTATTACCGTAGTTGCTTTTGGTACATCTCTTCCAGAAGTAGTGGCTACAATTATCGCTATTATAAAAAAACAAAATAATTTAGCAGTAGGGAATATTTTAGGATCAAATATTGCTAATATTTTTGGGATTACACTCATAGCTATATTTATGAATGGTCAAATTAATTACTATGGACTTCTGTCGTCCATTGACAAGTGGCTATTCTTGTTGGTTTCAATAGTTTTTTTCATCATGATTATAAAAAAGATGGCTGGAAAATTTCTATCGATGGGATTAATATTTGCTTACTTGACTTACTTTACCTATTTATACTTATAGTAAACTCAACAAATGAGAAAAATAAAAATTATATCTTTAATAGTCTTTCTTTTAATCCTAATTTTAGTGGTTCTTAGCTTTTTCAAACTACCTATTAATACCATCACAAATACAACTATAATGGATCAAACAAATAATACGGTCTCACTTACCTCCTCTAAAGAGCAGTCACTAATACTATTACCAAAACCTCAAATTGAGATTAAAGAGGCTAATTTTTCTATTCAAAATGACTTTGTTTTTGCTGACTTAAGTGCAAAAAATGTGATGTTTTCTAGATCCTTGCTAGATAGCAACAATATTTCAATTTTTATTCCTGATGCCATTATTGGAAACCTAGATATTAATTCACTTGAAAATGAAGTTTTACTCGAAGGGGAGATTGAAAATTTAGAACTTAATATTTCATCTAATGAAAATACGACTGAGATTTTTTCTGACTCTTTTTTATATAAAAAAGCTGAAGTTCAATTTGATGCTTTTATCGAAGATGAAGTTCTTAAGAAATTAAATTTTTCAATTCAAGAATTAGATGTTAATGAATTAGTGCTTTTGCTTGATAAAAATTATCAAAAATTTTTTAAACAGATCAACTTGGATACAATAAATGTTAACGGTGAATATACTCAAAATAACTTTTTCATTAATGATTTAGAGCTCAATTTCAATGAGAATTCTCAATTAAAGCTCTCAGGTTTAATTAATCTAGATAATTTTCTTAATTCCAAACTTAACATCGAAGGATCTGATATCCCTTTTGAGATTTTTTCTCAGTTTTTACAAAATATAAATTTTCTAAACTTTGCAAACTTACCAAAAGGAAATTTAGATAATTTTGGTATTGAGTATTCAGATATGATTAAAATTAATTCACTGAATTATGTAACTGAAAATGGTACTGAAATTGATTTACAAGGAAGTTTTAATTACATCGATTTCTCAGATACATATTTTGACTTAAATTTAAACTCGTCATCATCAAAAGATATTACAAATTTTTTTCAACTAATTTTTCCAAATTTAGACTCAAATCTAATTAATTTTGACAAACTTTCTCTTTCCTCAAATATTGAAAATGAAAATATAAAAATTAAAGAATTAAACCTATCAAAAGATGAAACATTGATGAGCATTCTAGGAGAATTCAACTTAGAAAATTTTTCTAATCGAGGACTACATGTTAAAATAAATAATTTCAAAGAATTTGGTTTAATTCCTAATACCAGAATTAAAGAAATGCTTAATCAATTAGATATTTCTCATTTTAGCATGGATGGGACCGTGATTAATGAAGAGATCATAATCAATTCCCTAGATATCTTTAAAGATGATGAATTAAAATTATCTGTTAGTGGGGAAACAAATCTTTCAAATACTCAACAGACATTTTTAAATGTTAATATTCAACGATTTGACTCAATTGATCTTGATAAATTATTGAAATACACTGATCAAAAAGATTATGCTAAATATTTTGAGCTTTTTTTATTTGATAATGTTAAGGGTAATTTAATAGTTGATCTCGCAACAAGCAATTATGTTTTAGAGAATATTGAGATCACTCAAGGTGAAAATATTTCCACAATATCAGGAGATATATTTGAAGAAAAATTTTCAGGAAACCTAATTTTAAAGAATTTGGACTTAGAAAATCTAGAGAAATTTTTTCTTGAAAGTTCAAGATTGAAAGGCTTTTTAGATTTAAATTTGGATATTTCTCAACCTATAGATTTAAAAAATGTGACTGGCATTAATGGAAAAATTAACGGTAAAGTTAAGATTAATATAAAAGAAGAGGAAATAGCCTTACTTTTATTCATGCAGTCGCTCTCTCAAGATATTGAGGATTTTGAACAAATTAATCAGCTAATTGATACACTATCTCAATCGTTTATAAATAATGACATTTCTATAGGAGGTGAAGTAACTAACTCAAATAATAAAGAATTAATCATCAAAGATTTAATTTTTACTTCATCTGATAAAAAAGAGCTTAAAGGAGAGATAGAATATTCTCATCCAAATTATAAAATTACTATTTTTGATATTATAGAACAGGATGACTTTATCATAAAATTTGATAATGGATCATATTCCTACGAGAGAGTAATACCTAACGGTACAGTTAGAAAACCATTAGAAGAATTAATTCAAAAAAATATCAATAAGCTGTTCGAGAATTTATTGCAGTGATTTTTCTACAAAATCAATTACATCTTTTTCAATATTAACTTTATTTAGTCTGTTTATCTCTTGTATACCAGTTGGTGATGTAATATTAATTTCAGTCAAATAACCATCTATTACATCAATTCCTACAAAAGATAATTTTTTAGTTTTTAAAAAATTCTTAATAGTAGAGCATATTTTTTTTTCTCTAGGTGAGAGGGTCGTTTTTAATGCGGATCCGCCTGCATGGAAATTTGCTTTTATACTATTTTTTTTAGGAATTCTTAGGACTGCACCTTTTACTTGTCCATTCACAAGAATTATTCTTTTATCTCCTTTATCAAAATTCTTAAGAAACTTTTGAATAATTACAGGATTATTTTGGAATTTTAAAATGTATTTCATTAAGTATTTTTTCATGTTTGTTTGATCAATTTTAATTTTTTCAATACCTATTCCTCCATTCCCGTAAGCTGGTTTAAGAATGACCTCCTTATGTACTTTGATAAAAGCTAATATGGAAGGGATGTGAGAAGAAATTAAAGTAGGTGGCGTTAATTCAGCAAAATTCATCATGATATGCTTTTCAGGAAAATTTCGAATTTCACTAGGGTCATTAATCAAAACAGGTTTTTGAAGTTGACTAAGTAAATATGTATTAGAAATATATTCTATATTAAATGGTGGATCCTGTCGGATAAAAATTGCATTAAATTTTTCAAGGTTAGTATCTTTATATTTTTTACTTTTATAATTGAGTTTTCCACTTTTACTTAAAGATAACTCTAGGTTGCTTGATTTAATTTGATTAAATTTATTCATTGATGCATATACCCAACTTGGAGAATTATAAAAACATCGAATACCTCTGGAAAGAGACTCCTTTATAAGCATGTACGTAGAGTCTTCTTTTATATTGATTTTTGTGGGGTCATCCATTTGAAATAAAAATTTTTTAATCATTTTAGTAGTAGGGTTTATTTAGAATACTAATTACATCTTTTGAAAGATTGTATTCTTCAATTAAAACATCTGCAGGTGTTTTTTGGTCTTCGATAATATTTTTCAGTTTTTCAAGATGTATGCTTTCATCTTGACCATCAGAATTAAGATACCCTCTTCTTTTCAAACCTCTAGTTGAGACATCTAAAATCATTTTACCTAATTCATGAAGAGCTTGACCATTAAAATAACATTGCAATCCATTCTTGGCTACATCATGGTAGAGTTGAAGTATATCTTCTTTGCTCCACTCTTTAGTTATATCCCATAATTCATCTAAATTCTGTTCATCATATAATATACCTGTCCAAAACGCAGGGAGGGCACATATCATCTCCCACTTTCCTGCATCGGCGCCCCTTACCTCTAAATAGGATTTAAGTCGAACCTCAGTAAAAATAGTAGAAAGATGATTAATCCAATCACTAATTGTTAAATTATATTCTTTAATATTTTTCTCTTTCGGTGTTTTGGCAATTAAGTCATGAAACGAATATGAAGTTGTATCAATATGTTTTCCATTTATTTTCAAAAAATAATTTTTAACCTTTAGGGCAAAATCAACATATTTTTCAATATTAAATGATTGATCCAAAAATTCCTTTTTAATTCCACATCTCTCGTTGTCGGTGTCTTGCCAAGTATGGATTCTATTGCTCTTTATAGAATTATGCGATCCCTCTCTAAAAGGAGAATTAGAAAATAATGCCATGACTAAGGGTTGTAATCTATTAGCAAGTACAAATTTTTTAATTAAATCTTTCTCATCAAAGTAATCAAAATTTGCTTGAACAGTGCATGTTCTAGTCATCATGTCTAGACCTCTAGATCCAACTTTGGGCATATAATCTCGCATGATACGGTACCGATCTTTAGGGATAAATTCTATGTCTTCTCTTTTAGAAATAGGATCAAAGCCTAATCCGATAATGCAAACGTTGTTTAGTTTTGCATATTCTTGAAGTTCATGTAAATGTTCATATGTTTCAGTGCAGGTTTGGTGGACGTTTTTTAAAATTTTACCAGAAAGTTCTAGCTGACACCCAGGTTCTAAAGTAACACTAGCTCCATTTTTTGATAAAGATATTAATTGATTAAAAGCATTGTAATCACCTTTTTGCCAACCCTTTTCAATTAAAAATTGAAAAAGGTTTTGAATACTAATTGAACCATCAAATTCTATTCTTTTTTTATCTTTACAATGAAAAATAAATTTTTCATGCTCAGTTCCAATTCCTTTAGCTTCAGGGCTAGTAAAGCTTGAGTAAAAATAATTAATTAAATCTAACTTTTGTAGCAATTAAAAAACACTATTCTTATGAAAATTACATTTTTTTATTTGATTAGAATACTCTTTTGCTTGACGCTCAACTTTTTCTGCGACACCTAATAGCCATTTTTTTTTATTATAAGATTTTTTTTGAAAACCACCTTTGCCTTCATGGTATGCTAGGTAATGATTGTAGACATCTGATTTTTCTAATTTCAATAAACGATAAGATCCATCAACATACCAGCCTATAAAGTCACTAGCATCAGCAAAGTTTTTTCGATCAGCATTATAGTTTCCAGTTGATTGTTTATATTCTTCCCAAGTACCGTCAAGAGCTTGGCTATATCCGTAGGCGCTAGAAGGTCGAAGTCCTGGTATAAACCCTAATACTTTTTGTCTGGGTGGCCGAGCCATTCTATTAAAAGAAGACTCTTGTTTAATAAAACTCAATTGCAAACTTACAGGAACCCCCCATTTTTCCTTAGTTTTTTCAGCATACGATTTCCACTGAGGATTAGTCTTGAATATATCACATACATTGGATTGGTTAAAATTTCTATCGGCGACACAACCGGATAAAATGATCACCAAAATAAAAAAAAGATTTCTCATGAAAAGTATTTATTAAGATATTCAATCATAATATCCAATCCTTGAAGAGCGGCACCTTGTGTTTTTAAAATTGAACCTGATGACCAAGCATAGGTATCGAAGTGTATCCAAGGTGTTTTTTTATTTTCAATAAAATCTTCAATAAACAAAGCAGCTGTTATTGATCCTGCCATACCATCCAAAGAAGCATTACATAAACTAGCAAATTGAGAATTAAGCTTATTCTTATAAGGGGCGTAAAGTGGAAGCCTCCATGTGCGAATTTTTTTTTGATTTAAAGATTCAATTTTTTTTGCAACAACTTCGTCATTACTAAAATAAACTGGAACGTCTTCGCCTAATGCTACCCTTGCTGCCCCTGTAAGAGTAGCATAATCTATAATCAAAGAAGGGTGATAATTATTTGCTAACTCCATTGCATCTGCTAAAAGCAACCTGCCCTCTGCATCTGTATGTGATATTTCAACTTTTTTTCCAGAAGAGGAAGCATATATATCTCCTGGCCTCATTGAATTTCCTGACACTGAATTTTCAGCCATAGGAATGATCAAAATAATTTTTGATTTCTTCAATAAGCTGTTGGCCATCAGAAATAAAGAAATTGCAATTGCTGCGCCACCCATATCTTTTTTCATATTTCTCATGGAGTTACCTGGTTTTATATTTACCCCACCCGTATCAAAGGTGACTCCTTTACCAATGATGACAATCGGTTTATCTTTTTTTGAAATTTTTTTATTAGAGATATGTAGAATTTCTGGTTTGATAATTGAGGATTGACCAACAGCATATGTTAAGGGGAACTTTGATTTAACTTCGGCTTGGCTATAGTCTGTAAAAATAAATTTTTCAAAAAGCTCATTTCTTTTAACTAAACTCAGAAAAGACTTTGGATTTAGTTCATTTGCTGGAATATTTATTAAATCTCGAGATAAATTGGTATATTCCACATAATTATCAAGATATCTTAAAGTTTCTGGATTTTTGACATAAAGTAGATTTTTTGGAGATGATTTATTTAATTTATATCCACCCCAAGCCCATGCCTTTTGAATTTCTATTTCTTTAGAATCTGCAAATTTAATAAATAAATAATAATTTCCTTTATTTTTAGAGGAAAAATCGGCAATACCAGATAGATTTTGATTTAATCCTTCCCCTATCAACACCTCTTTTAAACGGCCATCTGGATAGGGAATTTTTAAAATTTTGCCATTTTCACCCTTGAAATTATTAGATAAACACCAATTTCTTATAAAAGTGGGTTGTTTTTCAAGCCACTTATCAAACTTAATTTGTGAAATGACAGTAACTTTAGTAGAACACTCAGTATTATCATTTGTAAACATTCGGTATAAAAGGATATTAGAAAAAAATGACTAAACAACAAGCGGAAAAGAAAACAGTAAAATTTGAAACAGAAGTATCCAAACTTCTAGATATTGTTGCAAATTCTCTTTACACAGAAAAAGAGATTTTCTTAAGAGAGTTAATTTCAAATGCATCAGATGCATGTGAAAAATTACGTTACGTTAGTCAAACAGATACCAATGTAAAAAAAACAGATAATTTTGAAATTAGAATTCATGTAAATGAAAAAAATAAGACGATTACAATTCAAGATAATGGTATCGGCATGGATGAGAGCGATATGCAAGCCAACCTTGGAACTATTGCTAAATCAGGAACTGAAGATTTCATTAAAAAATTAGGTGATAAAAAAGGGGACATTAATCAAATAGGTAAATTTGGTGTAGGTTTTTATTCATCGTTTATGGTCTCCGATCAGGTTGTAGTAAGATCTAAAAAATATGATTCCTCTTCTAGCTATTTATGGACATCTGATGGCAAGGGTACTTTTTCTATTGAACCAACAGAATTTAATATGTCAGGAACAGAAATCACTCTATCTATCAAAAAAGATGAGGAGGAGTTTTTAAGTAAATATCGAATTGAAGAGATAGTAAAAAAATACTCAGATTTTGTTCCATTCCCTATTTTTGTTAACTCCGAAGAGGATAAAAAAGAAAAAAAAGACAAAGAGGAAAAAGAAGAACAGGTAAATTCAGCAGAAGCTATATGGCTCAAAGATAAAACTAAAATTAAAGAAGATGAATATAAGTCATTTTTCAATCAAACTTCGACCTATTATGATGAACCTCTTCAAACAATTCATTTTAAAGCAGAAGGTGTTGTTAATTATACGGCTCTTTTATATCTTCCAAAATCTCAGCCACAGGATCTTTACCATCCAGATAGAAAAAATAAATTAAAACTCTATGTGAATAAGGTATTTATCTCTGACAAACTAGACTCCCTTATTCCTGCATGGCTTCGTTTTATTCCAGGAGTAGTCGATACGGAGGACCTAAGCCTCAATATTTCAAGAGAGATATTACAAAATAATGCGGTTATAAATAAGATATCCACTGCTATTACGAAAAGAATACTCAAAGAAATATCCGAACTTAAGAAGAAAAAACCTGATGAATTTTTAGCATTTTGGAAAAACTTTGGCCCTGTCATCAAGGAGGGTTTATATGAATTCAATGATTTTCATGATCAGATTTTTGATTTTTCAATTTTTCACTGTTCTGAAAAAGATGAAATGATCACCCTAGACAAATACATCAATGATTATGCGAATGATAAAAAGAAAATTTATTATATCTCAGGTGAAAATAAAGAAAACTTACTAAATAGCCCTCAAATGGAGCTATTCAAAAATAAAAATATTAATGTTCTTTTGATTACTGATCCTGTGGATGAATTCTGGATGCCTATGAAGATGAAATTCAAAGAATACGATTTTACATCTATTACAAAAGGTGAAGTAGATCTAGAGGACACCAAAGATGATAAAAAAGAGAGTGAACAACCAAAAGAGAATAAAGACTTTATCTCCTATCTAAAAGATCATTTAAAAGACAAAGTTAAAGATGTGAAGGTATCTAAAAGATTAACAACAAGTGCTTCATGCTTAGTAGCTGATGAAAATGATATGGATATGCATTTAAAAAAATTAATGGCTGCAAATAACCAAACGATTTCAGATGAGAAAAGAATACTTGAGATCAATATAAACCACAGTCTTGTTTCAAAGGTCATGTCCCTAGATAAAAACTCAAAAGATAAATTTAGTGAAATTCTTTATGATCATGCAAAATTAATGGAGGGGGAAAACCTTGATGATCCTAAAAAATATACTAATCTTATCGCAGAATTAGTTTCCTTATGATGCAAGAAAAACAAGAGCAGCAAATTGAAATTGTGGCTCCATCAACAGATAAAGTAATGTGCGATGGGGGAACTGGAGATTTAGGTCACCCAGCTGTTTATTTCAAAATAGATAAAAACAAGGAAGTTGTTTGCAATTATTGTAACAAAAAATTTATAAAAAAAGATTAATCTTTTTTCTCTTTATTGACTTCTCTCACAAGAAAATCTCTCAAAGCTTCAATTTTTTTTGATCCTTTGAGTTCAGGTGGATAAGTAAAATAAATTACTGCTTTTGGTGTCTTGGCACCAGGAAGAATGGGAACTAAATTGTTCTTTGAACTCTTCATGTACTCAGGTAGCGCACCTATCCCGGCACCCCCTCCTATGGCGCGCATAACTCCGTACATATTCGATATGAATAATGTTTTAGGTTTTTTATTTTTTGGAATTAAATCTAAAATACAGTTAACATCCGGGATAGAGGGTTCTACATTATGGCCAAAAGCGATAATTTTATGTTTTGCTAATTCATTTACGTCTTTTGGAATGCCAAATTTTTCAATGTATTCGGGAGAAGAGTAAATTTTAAACTGAAATTTATATAAAGGAAATCTTATTAGATCTACTTGTGTAGGTTCCCTTAGTCTTAGAGCAACATCAGCCTCACCTTGAGACAAGTCTGTGTATTTGTTTTCAATTCTAATTGAAACATTGATATCAGGATATGAATTAGTGAATTTTACTATTCTAGGAGCTAACCACGTAGTGCCGAATGCTACGGTCGCAGCAATGGTGAGTGAGCCCGTTGGTTTTTCTTTTGACTCCGTGAGTTGAGCTTCAGTTAAAGCTATCTTTCCAAAAATATCATGAGCAGTTTTAAACAATATTTTTCCTTGCTCAGTTAATGTAAGCCCCCGTGCATGACGTTTAAATAAAGAAACTTTTAACTCTCGTTCTAAGGAACTAATTTGTCTACTAATGGAAGAGTGGCTGATATTCATCTTATGAGCAGCCTCTGAAATATTTAAATCCAGAGCTACATTGTGAAATATTTTTAGCTTATCCCAATCCATTAATGATATTTGCCTCTTTTAATTTACTTATACTATCGATTTTATTATTAAACAATGACCAGTCGTCATTTTTATCTATAGCTTCCCAAATTTTTTCGATTTCATCGTAATGTAAGGTTTCATAAGGGATCAGATTTAAATTATTTAAATTAATTTCATTAATAGGATCATGATTTTGAAAGATTTTCTCTAATTGATATTTTTGATATTTTTGAATTAGATCCTTTCGATTTTTAATTTTTTCTAACCCACCTCTTAAGTCATAATAAACCTCTTCGAAAGAGAATTCTTGGTCGCTTAATATTTGATAAAAAGCTTTAAGTATTTCATTATTTTTAGCAGGATCTGAATTTGGATTAATCATCAGTCTTTTAAAAAATAACCTCAATACCTCCTGATTGTAGAGATCAACAAATTTTTTTAGTTCTTCTATCAAGATATCTTTATTGACCATTAAGGTAAAAATTGAAGCTAATTGCTGAACATTCCAAAAAATTGCATCAGCTTGTTTTGAAAAACGATAAAGTCCAAATCGATCAAAATATGCTGCTGTTTTGTTAGGTTCATATTTTTCTAAAAATCTGTAGGGACCATAGTCAAAGCTCTCACCCGTTATATTAATATTATCAGTATTGAGAACTCCATGGACAAAACCATGAATATTATAGGAGGCAGCTAAGGTGGCACATCGGCGAACAATTTCAGAGAAAATATTAATAGATTGATTATTTTGATCATTGAGATTGAAGTAGTTTTTTCCAATCGCTTTAGTTAAAAATTCTATACTCTGAATATCTTGGGAAAATGCATGATATTGAAAGGTTCCAATTCTCAAATGTGAATGAGAAACACGAACTAATACAGAAGAACGAGTAGGTGATGGCTCATCATTTCTACTTAAATGCTCTCCGGTCTCAATTAATGATAAAGATTTTGAGGTATTCACACCTAGGGCATCTAAATAATTTGAACATAAAACTTCTCTAACTCCTCCTTTTAAAGTTAATCTACCATCTCCGCTCCTTGAATAAGGGGTCACACCGCTGCCTTTAGTTCCTAAATCATACAATTCATTATTCTTATAAAATTGAGCAATAGTAAAACCTCTTCCATCTCCAATATCTGGGTTATAAACTTGAAATTGATGACCGTGATAACGCATAGCAATATTTTTAATCTTTGGGAGTATGGGGCTTTCAAATTTTCCAAAAAGATTTACCCATTGCTCGTCATTATAATTTTTGAATTCCTCAAAGTAGGGATTTCGATATCTAGTAATAAATTTTGGAAATTTTGCTGGATCTACTTTATCGTAAAACTTATCGTTAAGAAAAGTATAAGGTGAAATTAGTTTAAATTTGCTCAGATCGCTCAAACAAGATCTTTTGGATCCATAAAAGGAATATCAAATAATTCCGCAACTGGCTTATAAGTTAGGTGGCCTTTAAAGGTATTAAGACCATTTAGGTGATGTTTAGAGCTTTTTAAAAATTCAGACAGACCATTATTTGCAATAGATTCAATATAAGGGAGAGTAGCAGTATTTAAGGAAATCGTAGATGTCCTTGGTACGGCGCCTGGCATATTAGCTACACAATAATGAATAACATCATCTACAATGTATGTTGGATTTTCATGTGTGGTGGGCCTACTCGTCTCAAAACAACCTCCTTGATCAATTGCCACATCAACTACAACAGATCCGGATTTCATTAAGCCTAAATGTTTCTTTTGTAAGATTTTAGGAGCTTGAGAGCCCGGTATCAGTACAGCTCCAATAACCAAATCAAATTTTGAAATAATTGTTTCCAATGTTATTTGATCAATATTTAGTATTTCAGCTTTGGGAAAATCTTTCTTTAAAACTTCAATTCTTTTATCTGATTTTTCTAAAATTGTAATTTTAGACTTCATTCCATTTGCAATAAGAGCGGCGTTATAACCAACAACA
>CABYWI010000007.1 GCA_902522585.1 uncultured Alphaproteobacteria bacterium | reverse complement strand
TAGAATTTTTCCTAGTATCAAACGATTTAGATCAATATGGAAAGCTTCAACCTGCTAAGTCAATTATTGGAAAAAAAAGATCACATAGAAAAACAGATGTTTACTCAGTTGATAACCTTCATGGAATGCTCCCATTATTAAATGATATTTATGAGGCAACTGCAATTGCTGGTATTGAAGCTGAAACTGTTATTTCTGAATACGCACCAGGACAATATGAATTAACGCTTAAACATCAAAAAAATATACTAAAAGCTGCCGATGATATTATTCGTCTAAAAAGAATAATTCGATCTCAAGCTCGAGCTCATGGTGTAACAGCATGTTTTATGGCTAAACCCATGGAAAATGTGTCAGGTTCAGGAATGCACTTTCATGTTTCAATGTATAATAATAAAGGCGATAATATTTTTGCAGAGAAAAATTCAAACACACTTAATCCAAATCTAAACCATGCTCTTGGCGGTTTAGTTAAAACGATGGGGGAGTGTATGCTTGTATTTGCTCCTAATGCTAATAGCTGGAAAAGATTAGTTTTAGGTTCTTATGCTCCTGTAACTCCTAATTGGGGTCAAGATAACCGTTCTGTTGCTTTTCGAATTCCTTCAAGTAACTCTAAGAATAGAAGAATAGAGCACCGTGTTTCCGGGGTTGACGCTAATCCTTATTTGGTAGCCTTAGCTGTACTTTCTGCAATGAGATATGGTATGAAAAACAAAATTAAGGCCCCTCCACAAACCAAAGGAAATGCATATAAACAAAAATCAAATACCAAATTTCATATGCCTCATGATTGGAGTTCAGCTATTCTTTCCGCCCAAAAATCTAAATTTTTAAAAGAATCCCTAGGACAAGATCTTCATAAGGCTTTTATAGCGATTAAAGAAATGGAGTATCAAAAAGTAGCGAGTACAGTTTCTGAGTTAGATATCGATTTATATTTAAATGCTATTTAATTTTTTTTTGAAATTTTTCAAATTCATTTGAGTCCATTTTTATTTGGTGTTTTTCCTCAGGATAATTTCCATTATTCATGTCCTCTACAAACATTTTAAAACCTTTTTCTCGGAGTGCTTGTAATTTTTCTTCTTCTATTTTCAGATCAATATATTTCTTAGCATGTCTTGGATAATGTCCTGTATTTGTTCCTAAAATATCATTACAAAATAAATACTGAGTGTCGCATACATCACCACAACCCATTCCCATTGTAATCATTTTTGTATTTTTAGTGATAAAGTCTGCTAGTTCTATAGGAACCACTTCAACTTCAACACAAGCTGCTCCTGCATTTTCTATATCTTTTACGTTTTGATAAATTTCTAGAGCTTCTTCTGCAGTTTTGCCAACAGCTCGGTAGTTAGTCCAAGTAGCACGATTAGGTACTAACCCTACATGGGCCGTTATAGGAATGCCTTCTTTAGCCATTGCCTCAATCCAATCAATTGAATGTGAGCAATAAACAGCATCACCGCCCATTTCTAAAATTTCAAATCCTTTTTTAATTGCCTCTTGTTTGGAGCTGACAGTTCCATGTTTTAATCCAACGGATAAAAATGCACTAGAAGCTACTTTTCTTACCTTTGGAAAATAATGATTAGGTTCACAAGAGATGATTTCAATTCCTGCCTTAAATGCTGCTTCGGCTTCTTTGTCAGTATCAATATGAGTTTGAGCCCATTTTCTTTCCCCTTTTTGGCTCCATAAATCGTAAACAGTTATTCTTTTAGACAAAATCTCTATTGAGGCACAGCCACTTTAAGCTCGTAACTGGGATCCTTTGCTTGTTTGAAAATTGTAGGAATAATTTCAGAATAAGCTCCCCATAAACCTTTTTTAGCAGGAGGCATTTGATCTTTTATCAATTCATGTAACCTTGGTAAATTATGAGAGGGGACTGTTGGGAACATGTGGTGTTCAATATGATATTCCATTTGCCAATATAAAAAACTGAAAATAGGATTTAAGTGCATAGTTCGAGTACTGTAACGATGATCCTTAATGTTATCTTTTAAACCTGTGTGTTGGGTTAGACCAAAAAGTCTTTTTAAAGTAATTCCGTAATAATTAGGTAAAACAAAATAAAGAATTGGTAACCATGATTGAAATACTATGGAAACAAGTATGACAAATAACCAAATTCCAACATGAAGTCTTGAAGAGTTAATACATTTTTGGTGTTCTTTTTCTGGAATCACTTGCTTCATTACTTCAGTTTTAACACCTAGGGCATGAAGGATAGTTTCATACTGAGTGGTTTTTTTAAAATTTATAAAATCATAAAATGGAATAAATAAACTAAAGAAATAAAAAACATCAGCAGGTTTTCTAATAGCTATTTCAAAATCAAGAGGATCATCAAAGAAAGTGTAACCATGGTGGCGAAAATGAGACCACCTCCAACGTACAGGTTCAAAACCATTCATATAGCTTCCTATCTGATAAAAAAAAGTTATTCCAAAAATTTGATTTAAAAGCAGTTTTATGTCCTGTTTCATGCCATATGGGATCAGAACAATTCCATATATTTCCATAAATGAATAGGAATAAAACTGTCCACCAAGTTCCCCAAGTAGCATATGCTAAATAACCAAAAAAAACTAAAGAGCTAAAAAAAATAAACATATGTTTAAATCCTTGGAAGTCAGATTTTTGGAGTAATTTTACAAACTCTTGTTTATCAACATTACAGTGATGCCATTTATCAAGATTTACTTGCATAAATTTAAGTTAACATAATTTAAAAAAAATTAAATATTACGCAAATGTCCAAATTGCACCACCTAGTGCTAACAAAAATCCAAGTCTCCCTGCTGAAGCACAGTATTTCATTGTATTTTGATTTGGTGGTATTTGGTTCTGAGCAGATTTTTTTAAGTGAATATTGATTATTAAACTTGCAATAAGAATAAAAGTTGCACCTAAAAGCTTTACATGAAAAGACCAGCCTAAGTTAAAACCACCATAAATGACTATAGTTTGAATTATTCCAGTTACCCACATTATAGTTATGGCTAAAAGTGAGAGGAAAGCCAAAACCCTAAATCCTTTAGCTAAATGAGGCTCTGGAATCTGTCCTTCTTTTTTGTATATGGATTGAATAACAGCAACGCCTATGACACCCCCACCAGCTAAAAGCAAAGAAAATAAATGTAAAAATTTACTGATGAAAATTAACATAATTAACCTTAACATATATTCGATAAAATAAGATAAATTTATAAATTCTAAATGACATCAAATTCATTAAAGAAACCAGAAAAATCACTTCCTTTTGATTGGTATTATGATCGAAAAATTTTTCAAAAAGAAATAGATAAAATTTTTAATGATGAGTGGATTTATGTTTGTCATGTCAATTCAATTAAAAAAAATCATTACAGAACTTTAAACATTGATAATAAGAACATTGTTTTAATTAAGAATAAGTCTGAAAAAATTTCTGTATTTTATAATACTTGTTTGCATCGTGGATCTCAAATATTTGCGGATCAAGAAGGAAAAATGAAATCCCCTGTTATTGTTTGTCCTTATCATCAATGGTCCTATGATGCTAGTAGTGGCTCCTTATTAAATATAACATCCATTAAATTAGATGATTTTGATAAAAGAAATTATAACCTTCAAAATGTTAATTTTCATATATGGAAAGGTTTAATTTTTATTAATCTAAAATTGACCAAGAAATTCAAACTTCAATCTGTATTTCAATACTATGACAAAACAGTTGAAAAAATTGATATAGAAAACTATACAGTTGGTCATATTTGGAAAAAGAAAATTAAATGTAATTGGAAAATTTATTGGGAGAATTATAGCGAGTGTTTGCATTGCCCAAATATTCACCCTGAATTATCTGAACTGGTTCCTCTCTATCAAAGAAGGCTTGTAGATATACAAGATCATCCAGAATGGGAAATTCTTAAAAAAACTGAATCCAACGCAAAATATCATGGCGGGTTAAAGAGTGGTGCACAAACTTGGTCTTCAGATGGAAGCTCTCAAGGTCATACGATTGAGGAAGTACAATCTGAGTTGGAATCAAGAGGGCAGGTATATATCTCAACTTGGCCTACAATGTTTTTAGGAATATATGGCGATCACATCAGAATAGTAAGGCTTATTCCTCTCAATTCGAAAGAGGTAGAGTTAACCGCAGAGTGGCTATTCCCACAGTCAACTCTGGCTGATCCTGATTACAAAATGAGTAACGTAGTTGATTTTGGAACATTAGTTATGAAGCAAGATGCGAATATTTCTGAAGTTAATCAACGAGGCGTTTACAATTTAGGAAAATCTTCAGGGATATTGATGCCTGAAGAGTACATCATTAAAAAATTTCATAAATATATTAATAATAAAATTAAAAATTAAGGCGATAATGGCCTTTGAAAAGTTAATATTTTTGCTATAAATCAAAATCTAATCATGAATTTTGAACAGGCTAGATCTAATATGGTTTTAAACCAATTGAGAGCAAATCGTATTAGAGACATTGATTTAATTGAAAAAATTGAAGATTTTCCTCGAGAAGGTTTATTTCCAAAAGATCTAAAGCATTTATCTTACTCTGATCAAATCATTACATTAGATCAAGGAAGATTTATCTTACCCCCACTTACATCAAGTCATCTAGTTCAATGTCTTGAATTAAAAAACAATGACAAAGTATTGGAAGTTGGCTCTGGAATAGGGACTATTACATCAATTATTAATCAGTACACGACCTCTACAGATTGTATTGAAAGTTCATCAACAATGATTGATATGTTTAAAAAAAGTTTAAGTGAAAATTTATTCCAAGCCAATCTTTTAAAAACCTCAATTGAGAGTTTTTTTTTAAACAAGAATCCAAATATTAAAAAATATAATAAAATTGTCATTAATGGCTCCCTTGATATCGAGCCCCTTGAAATTATTAAAAAAGCATCAGAAAATGCAATTATAGTCTGCATTATAGATAATTCAGAAATAAAACATAAAATTGTAAAATATGTGAAGGTTAATAATAATTGTAATCGTTTTATTGTTGAAGAAGCTTTATCGCACTACCTCTATAAGTTTATTACTAAAGAACCTTTTGTTTTTTAAATTTTATGGATGACCTCCAAGATAAAAAAAAATATGAAAGTGAAATTTATCAAAATTGGATAGATCAGGGTTGTTTTAAACCTTCTTATAATTTTGATAAAAATTTTTCTATCTGTATCCCCCCTCCAAACGTTACAGGTTCTTTACATATGGGCCATGCCCTTAATAATACCATCCAAGATATTTTAGTTCGTTACCACCGCATGAATGGTTTTAATACCTTATGGCAACCAGGCACTGATCACGCTGGTATTGCTACCCAAATGGTTGTTGAAAGAAATTTAGAAAAAGAAAATATTTTTCGTAAAAACTTATCTCGTGAGGAATTCATTGAAAAGATTTGGGAATGGAAAGAGTACTCAGGCTCTACCATTATCAACCAGTTAAAAAGGCTTGGTAGTTCTTGCGATTGGTCTAGAGAACGATTTACAATGGATAAAGGTCTCTCTGCTGCCGTCAGAAAAGTTTTTGTTTCTCTTTATAAAGATGGATTAATTTATAAAGACCAATCTTTAGTAAACTGGGATACCAAATTTAAAACTGCTATTTCAGACTTAGAGGTTGTACCTACTGACGTAAGCACACAAATTTATTATATTAAATATACCGCCTCTAATGGCAGTTCTATTACTGTGGCGACCGTGAGACCAGAGACAATATTTGGTGATACTGCCATAGCAGTAAATCCAAGTGATGAGCGTTACCAATCATTTAAAGATGTAACTTTTACTATTCCCTTAACAGAAAGATCTGTGCCATTAATTTTTGATGAATATTCTGATCCAGAGATGGGTAGTGGTGCCGTTAAAATTACTCCCGCACATGATTTCAATGACTTTGAGGTAGGTAAAAGACATAACCTAGAGCTTTTAAATATTTTAAATGATGATGGTTCGTTGAATGAAAATTGTCCTGCCGAATATCAAGGAATGGATCGTTTTGATGCAAGAAAGCAAGTTGTTAAAGCTCTTAAAAAAAATGGTTTTATTGAAAAAATTGAGGATTACAAAACTACAATACCTTATGGAGATCGATCGAATACCATTGTCGAACCATATTTAACCCATCAATGGTTTTGTAATGCTGAAGAGCTAGCTAAACAAGCTATGAAAGTTGTAAAGGATGGTGACACTAAATTTTTTCCTCAGAATTGGGAGAAAACATATTTTCAATGGATGGAAAATATCAGACCATGGTGTATTTCTCGTCAAATTTGGTGGGGACATCAAATTCCTGTTTGGTATGGCCCAGATGGAAAAGAATTTTGTGCTGAAACAGAACAAGAAGCAAGAAATCAGGCAATTGATTATTACAAGGCAGATAAAATTATACTAAAGCGTGATCAAGATGTATTAGATACGTGGTTCTCATCGGCTTTATGGCCTTTTTCAACATTGGGATGGCCAGAAAAAGAAAAAACACTTGAAAACTTCTACCCAAATTCAGTTCTTGTTACAGGTTTTGATATCATATTCTTTTGGGTTGCTCGAATGATGATGATGGGCAACAAGTTTATGTCACAAACACCTTTTCAAACCGTTTATGTTCATGCTCTTGTAAGAGATGAAAAAGGACAAAAAATGTCTAAATCAAAAGGAAATGTCATTGATCCTCTTGAGATAATAGATAAATACGGTGCTGATACTCTTCGTTTTACCTTAACTTCACTCAATACTCCAGGTCGAGATGTCCGATTAAGTGAGCAGAGGATTGCAGGTTATCGTAATTTTGTAACTAAAATAACTAATGCATATAAATTTGCAGAATTTAAGAAGGTATATCCTTTAAAAGATGAACCTAATCAATTGGTTCCAAAACATATTTTTAATCAATGGATTATCAATGAATTTCAAAAGTTATATAAAGACGTTCAACTTAATTATCAAAACTATTATTTTCATGAAGTTGCCAATCAGCTTTATCATTTCACATGGCATAGTTTTTGTGATTGGTATATCGAACTTTCCAAAAATTTATTTGACTCAGATGAATATCAAGAAGAAACCACTTATACTTTTCATTTAATTTTTAATTTTCTTCTACAATTATTGCACCCAGTTATTCCATTTATTACTGAAAAACTATGGTCATTTAATAACAAAAATATTCTCATGACAAATCAATGGAACTATCAAGATGTTCAAATTAACAATCAATCAATTGAAGCAGCAAATAACTTTATAGAATTTATTGAAGAATACAGATCCATTGAAAAACTCTTTGATATTAAAAAAGAACATAATGTATCGATTTATTCTTCGAATGAAACCTTACAAAAATTATTTTTAGAAAACCAAGAAGTTTTTGAATTTTTAACCCGAAAAAAATTGTCATTAAAGTCTTTATCAAATGGTGTTTCTTTGCCTTTTAAAAACTTTGATTATGAAATTGAAACTGATCAAATCGATAATGATAAGATTATAAAAAAACTAAATGAAAATTCTGATACTTTAAAAAAAGAAAAAACAGGTATTGATAAAAATTTGAACAATCAAAATTTTGTTGAGCGTGCTCCTAAAGATTTAATTGAACAAAATAAAAATAGGCAAAATGCTATTAGTCTGGAATTATCAAAAATTGATAGTATATTAAGTAATCTAAATGGTTGATAAAAAGAATTTACCTAGCCGTCATGTTTCTGTAGGTCCTAATAGCGCTCCTCATCGTGCATTTTATTATGCGATGGGCATGACAGAAAAAGACATTAGTCAGCCTTTTGTTGGTGTTGCTACTACCTGGAATGAGGCGGCACCATGTAATATTTCACTATCAAGACAGGCACAGGCTGCCAAAAAAGGTGTTAAGGACGCAAATGGAACTCCTAGAGAATTTACTACTATCACCGTTACTGATGGTATTGCCATGGGCCATGAAGGAATGAAATCATCTCTGACTAGTCGAGAAATAATAGCAGATTCTGTTGAATTAGCTGTTCGAGGTCATTGTTATGATGCTTTAGTAGGACTAGCTGGGTGTGATAAATCTCTGCCTGGAATGATGATGGCAATGGTTCGTCTCAATGTTCCATCCGTTTTTATGTACGGAGGATCAATATTACCAGGTGTCCATAAAGGCAAAGATGTAACTATCGTTGATGTTTTTGAAGCAGTTGGAAAACATTCTAGTGGTAACATGACAGATGAAGAACTTCATGAATTAGAGTGTGTTGCTTGTCCTTCTGCTGGATCTTGTGGTGGTCAGTTTACTGCTAATACTATGGCCTGTGTCTCGGAAACAATAGGACTAGCACTTCCAGGATCAGCGATGACGCCCGCCCCATTTGAAAGTAGAGATCAATATGCTTATGAAAGTGGCAAAGTTGTTATGGATTTAATTGAAAAAAATCTAAGACCCAGAGATATTGTTACTAAACAATCTTTAATTAATGCCGCTATTGTAGTTTCTGCCTCTGGCGGATCAACAAATGCTGGACTACATTTACCTGCCATTGCTCATGAAGCAGGTATAGATTTTAATTTAGAAGATGTTACAAAAATTTTTCAATCCACACCGTATATTGGCAACCTTGCTCCTGGCGGTAAGTATGTTGCTAAAGATCTTTATGAAGTAGGGGGAGTTCCTGTTTTAATTAAAACTCTAATTGATGGCGGACTGATTGATGGATCGTGTATTACTGTCACAGGCAAGACACTTGCAGAAAATGTTAAGGACGTTGAGCTTCCAAAAAATCAAGATGTTATCTATCCCATTTCTAATCCTATTAGTAAGACAGGCGGAGTTGTTGGCTTAAAAGGTTCATTAGCACCAGAGGGTGCTATTGTTAAAATAGCTGGTCTTAAAAAATTACAGTTTAAAGGCAATGCAATTTGTTTTGATCGAGAAGAAGAAGCTTTATCAGCCGTACTTGAAGGAAAAATTAAACCAGGAAACATTTTAGTTATTCGTTACGAAGGTCCGAAAGGGGGACCTGGAATGCGTGAAATGCTCTCTACAACAAGTGCTATTTATGGACAAGGTATGGGTGAAGAGGTTGCTTTAATTACAGATGGTCGTTTTTCAGGAGGGACTCGTGGTTTTTGTATCGGTCATGTTGGACCTGAAGCTTTTGACTGTGGACCGATAGCTTTAATAGAGGATGGTGATGAAATTGAGATAGATGCTGAGAAAAACACACTTGATTTAAATGTTTCACCAGAAATTCTTGATCAACGAAAAGAAAAATGGAAACCCAAGGAGCCTCATTTTCAATCGGGAACGCTTTGGAAATATGCTCAAACAGTTGGTCCAGCACATTTAGGTGCTGTCACACACCCCGGTGGCAAAAAAGAAAAAAGAACTTATTCAGATATTTAATTGCATCATTATGGGACAGTGATCAGAGGGTCGTTCCATTTCACGATACTCTTTTAATACCTTTGTTTTCATAACCTTGCTTTTTAAAAAAGGGGAGATTAAAAAGAAATCAATTCTTATACCTTCCTCTTTTCCAAATTTATAAGTTTTGTAATCAAAAAATGTATAACTTTGATTTTTTGGTTGATTTTCAAAAACATCTAATAAATCTAGATTTAAATATTTATAAAATTCTTTTCGTGAATCTGGTTGAGCTAATGCATCTTTTTTATATTTCTTAATATCATGAGCATCATCGTCTTCAGGGATGACATTAAAGTCTCCAGTAATAATAACTTCATATTTTTTTTTTAAATTTTTGATCTCATTATACAGGACACTCATCCACTTCTTTTTAAAATCAAATTTTTCTGAGTCGATGGGATTTCCATTAGGAAAATAATTATTAAGTAGGACGATATTCTTATCCTCAAAAATAACTGTATTATTTCGAGCTTGATGATCATTTAATTTTGACAGTTTTAACTCTTTAAAACTATTTTGATTTTTAATAGAAATACTTACCCCATTGTAACCTTTTTGAGTTTGAGAAATTGTTTGATAATCATAGTTTGTAAAAAAATTATTAACATATTCCCCATCATCTATTTTTAGCTCTTGAACACAAAGAATTTCGGGGTTTTCTTTTTCAATTAGTTTTTGAACTATAGGTTCTCTTGCTCGTAAAGAGTTAACGTTCCAAGAAATAAATTTCAATTTAGATACTAAAGGAACTCCCGCATCCACAAGAATTCTTGGCATTGGGGTTGGAAATACTAAAACTAGATCCTATTAATTCATCTTTATAGTCTAGTTCAGCTTGATCAATAAATTCGATTGAATTTTTGTCTACAAGTATTTGAAGGTTTTTAAAGTTAAAGATTATATCTTTTTCAGAATTAAGCTGATTATCACTTTTAAAGATATATTGAAAACCAGAGCATCCCCCTCCTTTAACTTTAATTCTAAAGTATTTCATTCCTTGACTAGCAAGTACTTCTTGAATTTTACTTATTGCTTTATCTGTTATATTAATATTTCCCATATGTTTCGTAATTTATCAGCTTTAAATGAAAATTCAAAAGGAAGACTTTTTCCAATAGATTTAGATCATCGTCTTCCTTATGAAAGAGATAGAGACCGAATTTATCATTCTACTGCTTTTCGAAAATTAAAGGATAAAACTCAAGTCTTTATGTTCGAAAAAGGTGATTATTATAGAAATCGTTTAACCCACACTCTAGAAGTTTCTCAAATTGCTCGTTCTGTGAGTAGGCGATTTTCTTTAAATGAAGACTTAGCCGAATGCATAGCTCTATGCCATGATTTAGGTCATAGTCCCTTTGGTCATGTGGGTGAGGATATAATCAGCCAAGAAATCGATCAAAATTTTAATCACAATTTCCAATCTTATCGACAAGTCACGCTATTAGAAAAAAAGTATATAAGCTATGAAGGTTTAAATCTGACTTGGGAGACTTTAGACGGTTTAATTAAACATAATGGGAAAATAGTTGAAACTTCATTTAAATATGACTTGTCAGATAATTTTACTTTCGATTTAAATAAAAATCCTTCATTAGAAGCGCAAATAGCCTCTCTATCCGATGACATAGCATACATAGCTCATGATTTTGATGATGGAATAAGAGCAGAAATATTAGATATTAAAAAGATAGCTGAATTAAGTGACTTATTTGACTTTATTGATTTTGAATATATGCAGTCTCTAGATAATAAAGTTGCGCGAAATTATTTTACAAGAAGTACTATTAATTATTTTGTGAAAGATTTGATATCACAAACAGAGGTCAACTTGAAAAATAAGATTCTTAGAGGTAGTCAAGATGTAATCAATCAAGAGAATTTTTTAGTTTCCTTTAGTTCTTTAACACAAAGTAAAATTACTTTAATAAAAGAATATCTATATGAAAATTTTTATACATCTGATTTTGTATATCAAAGCAGAACAAGAGCAGAACAAATCTTACTTTTTATCATAAAAATTCTTGAAAAAGACCAAACCCCTCTACCTAAAAGTTGGAGGTCTAAAATTCAAGATGAAGATAGCAAAAAACAAATTATAGTTGACTATATATGTGGTATGACTGACCAATACGCCATAAAATTTTATAACCATTATGTTTGATCAAATTAAACTATCACTAATAGACTGTCTTAGTAAGATTGACGCTGATATCGATATATCTATTAACGAGATAGAGGTATCTCTTCTTTTTGATGAAAAAGGAGATTTTACAACCAATGTTGCTTTAAAGTTTTCTAAAATATTCAAAAAAAAGCCATCAGATTTAGCAAAATTGATTATTGATAACTTTTCTTTTGAAAATTTTGACAAAATTGAAATGGCAGGGCCTGGATTTATTAATTTCTTTCTAAAAGATCAGTCCTTTTTCAAACTTCTAAGTTCTCACAGTAACCGTTTCCAGGATCAATCATCTGTAAATATAGAATTTGTTTCGGCTAATCCGACTGGCCCTCTTCATTTAGCTCATGGTAGGGGAGCTATAGTAGGGGATGTTCTTTCGAACCTTTATCAATTTTTTGGTCATAATGTGACAAGAGAATATTATGTAAATAATACAGGCAATCAAATTAATGAATTTTTATCTTCAATTCTTTTTCACATCTCTACAAAGCATAATTTAAATTTACCATATCAACAGTTTTATAAAGGGGATTATATCCAAGAATTAGCCAAAAAATGTTTTGATAATTTTAAAGATATATTTGATTCACCCAAGCCAACTAAAAATGAAGAATTACAAATAGTTAATTTTGCTATTGAATATTTAGTTAATCAATCTTTAAAAACATTAAATGACTCGGGAATTAATTTTGATCAAATTACTTATGAAACCTCAATAGTTGAAAAAAAACTTCTCCCAGAAATTATTAAGAATTTAGAAAAAAAAGGACTTGTTTATTATGGACAGCTCCATGACCCTAAAGATTTCCAAGGCACAAGGAAAGATAATGAGATAACTATTTTTAAATCAACTAATTTTGGTGATGATGAAGACCGAGCAATTACTAAAAATGACGGTACCCCAACTTATTTTGCTAATGATATTGCATTTCATGTCGATAAATATCAAAGAAAATATTCAAAATTAATAAATATATGGGGTGCAGATCACTTAGGTTATTTAAAAAGACTTTCTTCTGCGCTAGTTACTTTATATCCAGAAATTAATTTTTCTGTTGTTTTTTGTCAAATCGTTAACTTAAAGAGAAATAATGAAATTCAAAAAATGTCTAAAAGAGAAGGCACTATTTTTGAGTTAGATGAATTGGTCAAAGAAATTGGTATTGAAAACTATCGCTATTTTATGAGTTATCGAAAAAATGATACCCATATGGACTTAGATATTGATTTGATTAAAAAAGAAAACAAAGAAAATCCTATTTATTACATTCAATATTCATTTGCACGATCACAATCTGTTTTAGAAAGAACGAATAAATTGATTTCTAACGATATTGAACTTTCATTGGAATTAAAAAATTTAATAAAGAAGATACATGAGTGGGAATTGGTGGTGTTTAATTCTTATAAAAGGAATGAAGTGCATTTAATTGCACATTACTTAGAGTCTGTAGCTTCAATGTTTCATTCACTATGGTCATCTGCTAAATCAAATCCAAATTCAAGATTTTTAGATGATGACAATAATTTATCTGAGAATACTCAATTATTGTTAAAAAAATATCAGTTAGTAATTTCTGAAGGTTTAGGTATTTTAGGGATTAAACCTAAATTAAAAATGTGAGCAAAAAATTAATTTTTATTTTAATTATGTTTCTTTTAATTTTTATTTTATCTTACAATTTGTTCGATAATTATTTTAAGTATATTTTTTTTGATCATTTTATAATTATAGAACCAGATAGTTTTGATTTCATAAAATGAGCTTTCCTCTTATTGCTTCAATTAAGTCTGTACAAATTTCAAAATTTGAAAAAAAAAATATAAAAAAATATAAACCTTTTGGAATTATTCTTTTTAAAAGAAATATCTTAAATTTAAATCAGACAAAAAAACTTATTAAAACTATAAAAAGCCTCCATCCAAAAATTTATATTTTAATTGATCAAGAGGGAGGAATGGTAAATCGTTTTTTTAAATTAAAAGAATTTAATTTTTTAGATAATTTTGACTATTATCAAATTTATTTAAGATATCCATCATTAGCTAAGCAACTAGTTTATTTAAAGTCATTTATAACAAGTTATCATCTTTCTGAAATGGGATTTGACATTAATACTATTCCAGTTTTGGATATCCCAAATGCAAAAACAATATCAATGATCAAAAAGAGAACATTTGGGAGCGATTTAGATATTAGTGTAAAATTAAATGAAATTTTTGTTAATACTTCAATTTTTTTGGGCATTACCCCAGTTATGAAGCATATTCCAGGTCATGGATTAACTACAAAAGACTCACATTTATCACTACCCACAGTGTGTTCTTCACTTCAAAAATTACAAGATCAATTAAAGTTATTTTATCATTTCAGACATCTCCCATATGCGATGACCGCGCATATAAGATACGACAAATGGGATAAAGAAAATATGGCAACTTATTCAAAGAAAATTATACAAAACATTATTCGTCAAAAAATTAAGTTCAATGGGCTAATCATAAGTGATGATATGACCATGAAGGCAAATCAATATGGTATAAATGAGAGTATAATTAAATGCAATCAAGCGGGTGTTGATATATTCCTTGATTGCAGCTCTGATTGGGAAAGATATCTTGAGGTGATTAAGTCTTTCCAAGTTACTAATCGATATAAAAATTCCTTGAAAATTAAGAAAGCTAAAAGGAAAATTGATCCTAAATCTATTAATATTATTCAATATCATGATTTGTATAATGAATTAATCAAACTTTATGGAATCTAATCTCAATATAGAAATCAAGGATTATAATGGACCTCTTGATGTTCTTCTGGAGCTAGTTCATAAAAATAAATATGATTTAAAAAATCTTCCTATTTTAGAATTATGTAATCAATACATTGCGTTTATAGAAGATCTTAAAAAAGTGAGTATTGAAATAGCCTCTGAATATTTATTGATGGCCTCAATAATGGTTTTTTTAAAATCAAAATTTTTAGTTAACAAAGACAAAGAAGAAGATGTTAAAAAAGTAACCAAGTTTTTAACTAATAGATTAACAATTTTAGAATTAGTTCACAAAAATAGTAAATTGCTTTTTGAATTACCTCAATATAAACAACAATTTTTCTCTAGTACCTATAAAAATAAGCTCAAAGTAGAAAAAAATTTTATTATCAAAGATAAACTTATCAACTTGTTAAAAGCATATGCTGATATACATAGAAGAAATCAACAATACACACTTAAGTTTTCTTCTTCTAAATTATTTACTATCAAGGATGGTCAAAATGTTATTAATAATAAAATAGCTTCAAATTCTGATTGGTTTTCTCTAAAAAGTTTACTTCCTGACAATTTACATTCAGAAATCATGAATAAATCTTTTTATTCAAGTACATTTAATGCAAGCTTGCATATGGCCAAAAAAGACAAAGAGGATGAAAAACAGATTGATATTAGGCAATCAAAACCTTTTTCTGATATATACTTAAAAAAACATGAGTGAAACTTCTCAAAAAATTGAAGCTTTAATTTTTGCTTCGAGTAAACCTGTCTCTGAAAATGAGATAAAGAAAAGATTGGATATTCATGAGGATATATCTGAAGTGATGTCCAATCTAGAATCTGCATATTTAAATCGAGGAATTAACTTAAAAAAAATATCCAGAGGATGGATTTTCTTAACAAATACAGAAGTCAGCGAAATTTTTCATGAAAAAAGAGAAGTTCAAAAGAGACTATCTAAACAGGCAATCGAGACACTAGCCATCATTGTATATCATCAACCTATTACAAAAGCAGAAATTGAAAGTATTCGTGGCGTTGTAATTGGGCAAGGTATTTTTGATCAACTGATGGAGTTGGGCTGGATAGCTCCAGGTGGAAGAAAAGAAGTACCGGGTAGACCCATATTGTGGGAAACAACAGATGATTTTTTATTGCATTTTGGGTTAGGGACCTTGGACAATCTTCCAGGTATAGAAGAAATGAAAAGTTCTGGTTTACTTAACGATAATTTTGCTTCAATGAATATTCAAGAAATTAATGAGGACTTAAACAAGGATGAAGCCTTTGTAGATGAAGATGAAACTATAGAAGAAAATTTAGATGAATTTTCTCAAAGTCAATTAACCCAAGATAATGATACTTGATATTAAAAATCTTCATCACTCTTATGGTGAATTAGAGGCTTTAAATAATTTAAATTTTTCGATTAATGATAATTCTATTGTATCGGTTTTAGGCCCATCTGGATGTGGTAAGACAACTTTGATTAGAGTTATAGCAGGACTAGAGTCATTACAAAAAGGGGAGATTTTTTTAGATGGTAAAATTGTAGCCAATAGTAACTTAAACTCTCCACCAGAAGAAAGACCTATTTCTTATGTATTTCAAGATTTTGCTTTGTTTCCTCATATGACAGTTTTGGAAAACATAAGTTTTGCTGCTGGCTCTAAGTCAAATAAAAAACAATTAATAGACCAAGTTATCCATCTAGCTAAGGTTGAAAATTTTTTAGAAAAATATCCTCATTCATTAAGTGGGGGAGAGCAACAAAGAGTTGCTTTGGCTCGTTCTATTGCAGTTCAACCTAAATTATTACTTCTAGATGAACCTTTTTCTGATTTAGATATAAATTTAAAAAGAGAAATTATTGATGACACCCTTCATTTGATTAATAGCCTTGATTCTTCCGCTATAGTAGTAACACACAATGCTGAAGAGGCTATGTTTCTTAGCGATATGATTATTGTAATGGAAAAAGGAAAAATAGTTCAAGTTGGCACACCTCATGAAATTTATTTTCAACCTATTAATCTATACGTTGCCTCTCTCTTTGGCGAGACAAACAATTTTCAAACAACTGTTAAAAATAATCAATGTATCACCCCTTTAGGTTCAATTGCTGTAAATAACTTCAACGATGATGAAATTGTCGATGTTGTTATAAGACCTGAGGCAATTAAATTGAGTAAGGAAAAATCCCCATTACTTAATCCAAATACTGGTGTTGTAGTGGACTCAAAATTCTTAGGAAATAGTGCAATCATTCATATGACTGTAAATGATCAATATAACCAAAAACATCATATTCACAGTAAAGTAATAGGTAATTTTTTATATCCTGTGGCAAGCTCTGTATCGATTAATTTGGATAAAAGTCATGTATTTATTTTTCCTAGATAATTAAGAAATTATATTATATAAAAAATGTAATGGGAGCTTTTAGTATTTGGCACTGGATAATAGTTTTGATTATTGTCCTTCTTTTGTTTGGAAAAGGTAAAATTCCTACTTTAATGGCCGATATGGCCAAAGGAATTAAATCATTCAAAAAGAATATGTCTGATGAAGAAAATGCTTCTACCTCAGACTCTGATAAAGACTCTTCAAATAAGGATCAGTAATGTTTTCTTTGGGTTGGATGGAGATATCCATCATCCTAATTATAACTATTGTTGTTGTAGGTCCTAAAGAAATTCCAACAGTTATTCGTTTCATTAAAGGCATGACTTCTGGTATTAGAAAAATGTCTAAAGAGTTTACTTCGACAGTTGATGAATTAACTAACTTAGATGAAGTCAAAGATATCAAAAAAGAAATTATTGATACTAAAAAATCTATTATTAAAGATGGTAAAGAACTGAATGAATTTATCGATAAAAATAATAAAGAAATTATGAATGATAAAAAGTAAATGAGTAAATTAGAGCAATCATCTATGAATTTCTTCGATCATATTAAAGAGCTTCGTCAAAAATTAATGTATTCTATTATTTTTTTTCTTATTTCATTCGTAATATCTTTTTATTTTTCTCAGTCTATTTTTGAATTTCTTGCTAGGCCCTTAACTTCTATTCTTCCAGATGGAAATGGCTTAATTTATACTGCTTTACAAGAGGCTTTCTTGACTAATGTAAAAGTAGCATTTTTTACAGCAGCATTTATTTCTTTTCCTTTCCTTTCTATCCAAATTTGGTCATTTATTGCTCCAGGTTTGCTTAAAAAAGAAAAACAAATATCATTGCCAACTTTAATTGCTATTCCTTTTCTTTTTTTATTAGGTGCCGCAGTTGTTTATTATATTATTTCACCTATAGCATGGAAGTTCTTTTTGAGTTTTCAAACTGCTCAAGCTGAAGGTATTAACATTACTCTTCAGGCTAAAATGAACGAATATTTATCTTTGATGATGACATTTATTTTTGCCTTTGGACTTGCTTTTCAATTACCAGTTATTTTACTTTTACTAGTACGATTTGGTGTTCTGTCTATTCAGCAATTAGTTTCTTTTCGAAAATATGCAATTGTATTGTCATTTGTTTTTGCTGCTATCATTACCCCTCCAGATCCATTTTCTCAAATTTCTCTGGCATTGCCTGTTATTATTTTATATGAAGTATCTATTCTTATTTCTAGATTTTTAGCTAAAAAAAAGAAGAATGAACAAAACGAAGATAATAATGATTAATGCATGATATTAATTTTATAAGAGATAACCCTGAGCAGTTTGATGAAGGCCTTAAAAAAAGGTTTTTAGAACCCCAGTCTCAAGTCATTCTAGATTTAGATACTAAAAAGAGGGAATTATTAACGAAATCACAAGATCTTCGATCTGAAAGAAAAAATCTTTCATCTGAATTCTCTAAGCTTAATGATAAAGAAAAGGAGTCTTTACAAAAAAAAGTACAAAATATTAAAAATGAAATTGAACAATATGAAAAAGAAACTTCAGAAATTGACTCAAAATTAAAAATTATACTGTCGTCTTTGCCAAATTTACCACACCTAGATGTTCCAGTAGGTGAGGATGAGCAAAGTAATAAAATAATTAAAAAAGTTGGGGATATCCCAAATTTTGATTTTAAACCAAAACCTCATTTTGAACTTGGCGAGGAGCTAGGGATGCTTGATTTTGATCAAGCAGGTAAAGTTTCTGGTACTCGTTTTGTGTATGTAAAAAATCATCTTGCTCGTCTGGAAAGAGCTATAGCTAATTTTATGTTAGATAAACATACTGGTGAGTTTGGATACACAGAGATTATCCCACCAAATTTAGTGAGAGATGCAGCTGCATATGGAACTGGCCAGTTGCCTAAATTCTCTGAAGATTTATTTAAAACAAATACTGATCACTGGTTGATTCCTACAGCCGAAGTTCCGCTAACTAATTTAGTATTAGAAACTATTATTTCAGAGAAAGCCTTACCTCAAAGACTCACAGCTTGGACACCATGTTATCGATCAGAAGCAGGTGCGTCTGGTAGGGATACAAGAGGAATGATCAGACAACATCAATTTTCTAAGGTAGAATTAGTAAGTATTACATCAGATGAAAAATCTGAAGAGGAATTAGAAAGAATGTTAAATTGCGCAACTTCTATTTTAGATGATTTAAAAATTTCTTATCAAGTTATATTGCTCTCTTCTGGTGATATGGGTTTTTCTGCAGAAAAAACTTACGATATTGAAGTTTGGTTACCTGGTGAGAGTAAGTATAGGGAAATTTCATCGTGTAGTAATTGCCGGACCTTTCAAGCTAGAAGAATGAACGCTAGATATAAATCAGATGAGCAAAATAAATTTGTACATACTTTAAATGGGTCGGGTCTAGCTGTTGGCAGAACTCTAATTGCCGTCTTAGAAAATTATCAAAATGAGGATGGTTCAATTACTGTGCCAGAAGTCTTACTACCCTACATGGGAAACATCAAAGTAATTAAGAAATCTTAATTTTATTTTTAGCACAATAATCTTTGAAAAATTGGTAGGCAGAACGTCCTGTTCGATTACCTCTAGCAAATATCCATTTTAGTGCTAGATCTTCAATATTATTGTTAAATTGCAATTTATAATGATCAAAGTAGTTTTTGACTATCAAGATAAAATCATTTTTGCTTAAATTGTGAAAACTTATCCATAAACCAAAGCGGTCAGATAATGAAACTTTTTCCTCTACACCTTCATCTTGAGATATAGCTGAAGATCTTTCATTATCAATCATATCTCTTTTCATTAAATGACGCCTATTGCTAGTAACATAAACTAAAAAATTATATTTTGAGTTGGAGAAGGATCCTTCCAAGAAGGATTTAAATTGAATATATCTTCTATCATTTTGTTCAAATGAGAGGTCATCTATAAATAAAATTATATTTTTCCTAAATTCAAAATTAATAAAGATATTTGACAAATCTAAAATATCATCCGAATTAACCTCGAGAGTTACAAAGTTATCATATTCATTAGCAAATTTCTTAACAATTCCTCTTATCAAACTACTTTTTCCACTTCCTCGTACTCCCCATAGGAGGGCATGATTATATGATAAATCATCGAGGAAATTCCTAGTATTTTGCTCAATTAAATCTTTTTGCTGATCAAGACCATATAGTAAATCTAAGTCTAATACTTTGTTAAAAGTTACCTCTTCAATGTTGTTTTTGAAACTATTCCAGTAGAGTAATGTTTTATTTTCCAATTTTTTATTGACTTAGTTAATGATTGTGAGATTTTATTCCTAATTTTACATATTTAAAGGATTTATATTATGGAACAACTTGCTGGGATTTTACCCTTACTTCTTATATTTGTAGTTTTTTATTTTTTACTTATCAGACCTCAACAAAAAAAATTAAAAGATCATAAAAATATGATTGCTAATCTAAAAAAGGGTGATCGTATTGTTACTCAAGGGGGAATTATTGGAAACATTCATTATGTCAATGACGATGGAACATTATCTGTTGAAATAGCTGATAATATTAATGTTAAAGTTGCAAAAGGTATGGTTGCAGATATAGCTGCTAAATAATTCACTTTTTTATAATAATAAATTAAATAAATGTTTTTTTTTAAGCAATGGAGATTTTGGTTTTCTTTGCTGCTTGTAGGTTTTTGTTTTTATTTTATTTTACCTAATTTTAATTCCAAAAATTCAGATTTAAAAATCAACTTTGGATTAGATATACAAGGAGGATTTTCTTATTTATTAGAGCTGAACGAGAATGAATTTAAACAAAATTTATTAATTAAAACATCTCAGGCACTAGAAAATTCATACAATCTTCTATCTGAAATATCAGAAGACCAAATTTTTATTCCTTCAGGACAAAATACTTCAGAGTTGAATAACTTAGTTATACAGTCTCTTGGCTTAGAAGTAATTGACCGATCTAATGATGGTATTTTTTTGGGTATATTAGAACAAAAATTCAAACAATCTCTCGCAGAAATGACTCTTAATGCTGTTGAAATTATCAGATCGAGAGTAGATTTTCTTGGAAACAAAGAATTATCTATCCAAAAAGTTGGACTTAATAAGATATTGCTAGAAATTCCTGGAGATTTAGACAATAACGTAAAAGATGTTATTTCTAAAACAGCAAAACTTACTCTACATATTGAAAAAAAAACTCTTGTTAATTCAAAAGTTTTTTTTAACGAGGAAACTGGTGAAGAAGTTCGTGTTCAAGAAATTCCTAACCTTACAGGTGACTATATTCAAGATGCATCTCTTCAATATAATCAGAACGAGCCAGTTGTAGCTTTTTCTTTTAATAAAGTAGGCTCAGATCTTTTCGCCCAAATGACTTCTGAAAATATTGGATCTAGATTTGCTATTGTTTTAGATGGGGCGCTTATAACTGCACCAGTAATTAGAGAAGCAATAACAGGAGGTAGTGGTCAAATTTCAGGAAACTTCACTAATGAGTCTGCTAATAATTTATCAATTATTTTAAAATCTGGCTCTCTTCCTACAGAAATAAAAATAATTCAAGAAAAACAAATTGGTCCTACTTTAGGCAGGGAGGGTGTAAAAAAAGGAATATATGCCTCCTTAATAGCATTAATTACTATAACTCTTTTTATGATTTTCTATTATAAAATTTCAGGTGTATTTACTACACTTACTATAATTAGTTGCCTTAGTTTACTTTTTGCTTTTATGACTTTATTGAATACCACTCTTACACTTCCCGGTGTAATAGGCATTGTATTAACAATTGGTATGTGTGTTGATGCAAATGTTTTAGTCTTTGAAAGAATAAGAGAAAATTTTAAAAATAATATTGAAAATCCAAAACATGAAGGTTTTAACTCTGCATATGTAACGATACTTGACTCAAATTTGACAACTTTATTTGCTGCAATATTTCTCTTTGCTTTTGGTTTTGGCCCCATTAGAGGTTTTTCAATCTCTTTAATCATTGGTATTGTTTCTTCTTTAATCGTCACTTATGTAGTCTTAAAGTTATTTATAAATGTCACTTCAGAAAAATATTTAGGATTAAACAAATGATAAACTTTTATTCATATAAAAATAAATCTTATCTTACCTCATCAACTCTAATAATTTTGACCGTTATCATTATTTTCTTTAAAGGATTAAATTTAGGAATTGATTTCAAAGGTGGTTTAAATTTTGAAGTTAGAACTAATTTATCTAATGAACAAATTTTTAATGCATTTCAAGATATTAATAATGATCGAGAAATAATTGTAAAAAAAGAAATTGGGAGCGATGTCCATACTATTAGAATTGAAACAGGAAATGATAATTCATCTTTTATTGAAAAAATTAATCAATTAATTGAACAACACCCAGAAATGGAAGTTCTTATATCTGAGTACATTGAACCTACTTTTAGTGATGAACTTATTAAAAATTCTTTATATGCGATGGCTTCATCTTTGTTGGTCATCGCTTTTTATATTTGGATTAGATTTGATTGGCAATTTGCAATATCAGGTATCTTTGCTTTATTACATGATGTATTCATTGCAATAGGCTTCATGTCTTTGTTTAATATTGAATTTAATTTAACCATGATCGCTGCTCTTTTACTTATAGCTGGTTATAGTATTAATGACACTATTGTCCTTTTTGATCGTTTAAGAACCATAACTTCTGATGAAAATAACAAAGACTCGTTTTCTGATAATGTAAACAATTCAATTAAACTAAACCTAAGAAGAACAATATTAACAAGTTTTACTACAATATTAGCTCTCATATGCTTGGTAATACTGGCTCCAGTAAATTTAACTGAAATGCCCATAGTATTTATTTTTGGTGTATTTATTGGAACTTATTCGTCTTTATTTTTAGCTTTAGGTATCGTGGGTGATTTTAATTATGAGGCAGTACTTAAAGCTAGAGACTCTTGATATTTTTTTAAGAAAATACCTGTTTGGTTATCGTTCAATTTAACTAAATCTTTAGTTAACCCTTCAAAGAGAATACTTCCTCCTTGATCTCCCCCTTCGGGACCAAGGTCAATTACCCAATCACTTGTATTAATAACATCTAAATTATGCTCAATTACTATTACCGTATTTCCATATGAAACTAACTTATGTAAAATTTCTAATAGTTTCTTTATATCATCAAAATGTAATCCCGTGGTAGGCTCATCTAAAATATATAAAGTTTTTCCAGTTTGTCTTTTTGATAATTCTTTTGACAATTTTATCCTTTGTGCCTCGCCTCCAGAAAGGGTAGTAGCTGCTTGACCAATTGAAATATAACCAAGACCAACATTTTGAAGTGTCTTTAGTTTAGAAAATACCTGAGGATTTGTCTCAAAAAATTCACAAGCATCATCGACAGTCATAGATAAAATATCGCTGATATTTTTAGACTTAAATTGTACAGATAATGTTTCTTTATTGTATCTTTTTCCATTACATATTTCACATTTAACGTAAACTGGAGCTAAAAAATGCATTTCAATTTTTTTAAGACCATCACCCTCGCAACTCTCACATCTCCCCCCTTTAACATTAAATGAAAACCTACCAGGTTTAAAACCTTTTACCTTAGCCTCTGGTAAATTCGCAAACCATTCTCTAATAGGGGTAAATAAACCAACATATGTAGCAGGATTAGAGCGAGGAGTTCTGCCTATAGGCGATTGGTCAATGTTTATTACTTTATCAATATTTTCAATTCCACTAATGTTTTCATAAGGAAGTGTTTTAATTATTTTTTCATAAATTCTATTATTTGCAGCACCGTATAAAGTTTCGTTGATTAATGTAGATTTTCCACTTCCAGAAACACCAGTAACACTTATGAATTTTCCAAGTGGAAATTTTACACTTATATTTTTTAGGTTGTTACCTTTTGCATTAGAAATCTCAATAAATCCTGTTTCACTATTTTTATTTATAGTGTGAGGGTAACGACTAATAATTCCATTAATATAGCCACTAGTAAGACTATCTTTGTTATGAAGTATTTTTTGTAAGGATCCCTCAGCTATGATTGAACCTCCTTTAATGCCAGCATTTTTTCCAATATCGACAATATAATCAGCCTCCCTAATGATATCTTCATCGTGTTCTACAACTATTATTGTATTACCAAGATCTCTTAAATTTTTTAAAGTATTAATAAGCTTTTGATTATCTCTTTGATGCAGACCAATAGAAGGTTCATCTAAAACATAAGTAACACCTGTTAAACCAGAGCCTATTTGACTAGCTAATCTTATTCGCTGGGACTCACCGCCAGATAACGTTGAACTTTTTCTTGATAAACTTAAATAGTTTAACCCAACTTCATTTAAAAAATTCAATCTTGAAAAAATTTCTTTCTTAAGAGGGGCGGCAATCAATTTTTTTTGGTCATTTAATGATTTTTCAAAATTATTAATCCAATTAAGTGAATTGTTAATACTTAAATGTGTTAGTTCGCTAATATTAATTTTATTAATTTGAATACATAAAGCTTTTTCATTTAATCTATTGCCCTTACAAGACTGACAAACTTTAGAATTTCTGAATTTTTCAAGTTCCCACTGTCTCCACCAGCTTGAAGTACCATCATAGATGTCATCCATAATGTTAATAAGACCATCAAAGCTTCTGCCTCCAAATAAAATTTCATTTTGAAAAGTTTTTGGAAGTTTAGACCAAATGACATCTTTATAATTATTTTTTTCAAATAGTTTTTTTAATTTTGGATGTATTTTACTTTGAGCTTTTTCTGACCAATAATTAATTGCACCCTCATTAATGCTTAAATTTTTATCAGGAATGAGAAGATCCTCATCAAAAGCATCTACTTCTCCTAAGCCATCACAACCACTACAAGCTCCATAAGGATTATTAAAACTAAAAAGTCTTGGTTCTATTTCATCTATACTAAATCCACTAACTGGACACATAAATTTATTAGAAAGACTAATTAACTTTTCATCTTCAAGATTATAAACTTCAACATTACCATTACTTTCATTAAGGCAAATTTCGATACTATTTGCCAGTCGATCACGATTTTTTTCACTAGGTATAACTCTGTCAATGATGACACTTATCGAATGTTTAAAATTTTTACTTAATTCAGGTATTTCATTCTTTTGATATATTTTTTCATTTACATAAAAACGCTCGTAACCTTTTTTAAAATATTCATCAAATAATTTTTTATACTCTCCTTTTCTGCCTTTTATAAGGGGCATCATGATCATAATTTTTTTATTATTAAATTTAGAGACAACCTCATCAATTATCTCAGAACTAGTTAATCCTACTATGGGTTTTCCAGTTTTAGGTGAGTAGGGAGTACCAACTCTGGCAAACAATACTCTTAAATAATCATAAATTTCAGTAACAGTACCCACAGTAGATCTTGGGTTCTTGCTTGTAGTTTTTTGGTCAATAGAAATAGCAGGAGATAAACCTTCAATTTTATCTACCTTTGGTTTATCCATCATATCTAAAAATTGTCTTGCATAAGCGCTTAGTGATTCGATGTACTTTCTTTGTCCTTCTGCGTAGATTGTATCAAAAGCCAAAGTTGACTTGCCAGATCCACTTACTCCGGTAATTACGACTAATTTATTTTTTGGCAAACTTAGATTTAAGTTTTTTAAATTATGTTCATGTGCATTGTTTACAATGATGTGAGTTAAAGGAGAGGGATTTTCCATAAATTTGGTATCAATAAAAGCTGAATTAATATATATTAATATTATCTTTTAATAAAAATAATCATGGCTGGATCAGTAAATAAAGTAATTCTTCTTGGTAACTTAGGTAAAGACCCTGATATTCGCGCTACCTCATCAGGCTCTAGGTTGGCTAGCTTTTCAATAGCCACTTCAACCAAATATAGAAATAAGGAAACCCAACAACTTGAGGATAAAACTGAATGGCATCGTGTAGTTGTTTTTAATGATAAACTAGCGGATGTTTGTGAAAAATATCTTCGAAAGGGATCAAAAGTATATGTCGAGGGTCAATTACAGACTCGCAAGTGGACTGATAATAATGGTGTCGATAAATATACTACTGAAGTAGTTATTCCAAATTATTCTGGTGTTCTTACTATGTTAGACTCTAGATCACAGTCAGCAATATCCGATGACAACTCTAGTCAAATTGAATCAGCTGCTGATGAAGCTCTTGGCGGGCCTGATAACTCAACCGCTGAAAAGCTTGATGATGATATACCTTTTTAAATAATTTAAACATTGGCTAAAAAGAAAATAACTAAATCAAAACAATTAGATGTATTAGACGATAAAGACTATCCAATTATTGATATCACAGATGAATTAGAAAAAAGTTATTTAGATTATGCGATGAGCGTTATAGTATCCAGAGCGCTCCCTGATATTAGAGATGGTTTAAAACCTGTTCATCGAAGAATTTTATATTCAATGTATGAGTCTTCATACCATCATAATAAGCCTTATAAAAAATCTGCAAGAATAGTCGGTGATGTTATGGGTAAATACCACCCTCATGGTGACTCAGCAATTTACGAGTCTATGGTACGTATGGCTCAAGATTTCACTATGCGATTACCTTTAATAGATGGTCAAGGTAATTACGGCTCTATGGACGGCGACCCTGCAGCTGCGATGCGTTATACAGAGGCTCGTCTTGATAAGGTATCCTCTTTCATGCTAGAAGAGCTGGAATATGACACCGTTCAACTGAGGCCTAACTATGATGAAACATTAACTGAGCCTAAAGTCTTACCTTCTCGTTTTCCTAACATTTTTGTCAATGGAGCAAGTGGTATTGCTGTTGGTATGGCTACAAATATCCCACCTCATAATTTAGGTGAAATCATAGACGCTACATTAATTCTTGTTGATGAACCTGATAGTACATCAAAGCAATTACATAAAATTGTTAAAGGTCCTGATTTTCCAACTGGTGGAATTATTTCAGGAACTGCAGGGCTCAATTCGATGTATGAAACTGGAAGGGGTAGTGTAACCGTTCTTTCCAAAATTCATGAAGAGAAAATTAAAACCAGAAATGCGATTGTCATTACTGAAATCCCATACCTTCAAAATAAATCTAAGCTTTTGGAGAGAATTGCTGATGTTGTTAACAATAAAACTATTGAAGGAATTAATGATATTAGAGACGAGTCTAATAAAGAAGGTGTTCGCATTGTAATAGAATTGAAATCTTCTGCTGTAGTTGAAATTATTAAAAATCAACTATTTCAATATACACCCTTAAAAACTTCATTTAGTAGTAATATGCTTGCTTTAAAGGAGACTAAACCTTTAACTCTTAATTTAAGAGATGGCCTTTCTCATTTTATTGATTTTAGAAAAGATGTTATTACTAAAAGAACTGTCTATAAGCTCAATAAAGCGAGAGAAAAAGCTAATATCTTGATAGGTCTCTCAATAGCAGTTAATAACATTGATGCTGTAATTGATTTAATTAAAAAATCCAAAACTCCAGCCGAAGCGAAACAAAAATTACTATCAACAAAATGGTCAGCAAAATCAAATATTACTCAGTATATAAAGTTAATTAATCCCTCTTTTAAATCTTCATCATCTAAAATTTTACTAGATGAAGAACAAGCAAAAGCGATACTTGAATTAAGATTGCAAAAGTTAACAGCCCTTGAGAGGGATGATCTGTTTAATAACTTAAAATCTTTATCGGATGATATTAATAGTTATCTAAAAATTCTGAATTCAGATAAACAATTATTAAAAGTCTTAAAAGATGAGTTAAATGAAATTAAAGATAATTTTGCTACTCCTCGTAAAACTGAAATTCAAAAACATGATATTGAAGAGGTAGATACAGAAGATTTAATAATTGAAGAAGATGTTGTAGTAACAGTTTCTCATCAAGGGTATATCAAACGAGTTCTCAAATCTTCCTATAAAGTTCAAAAAAGAGGAGGTAAGGGAAAGAATGCCATGACTACCCGAGATGAAGATTTCCTTGAACAAGTATTTGCTGCTACTACGAGAGATACAATCTTATTTTTTACATCCGTCGGTAAAGTCTATTCCATGAAAGCCTATGAATTACCGTCAGGTACACCAACTTCTAGAGGTAAGGCGATTGTGAATTTAATTCCGATATCAAAAAATGAGAAAATTTCTTCTATTCTTACTTTGCCAAAAGATATTGGCGACTTTGAAAATTACAATTTAGTTTTTGCAACAAGCCTAGGAAACATTAGAAAAAATAAATTAAAAGATGTTGCAATGAGCGGTACTCGTAAGTTAGCTCGTTCTGGAAAAACAGCAATAAAACTTAAAACTGGAGATCGTTTAATTGGTGTTATTTCTGTTATTGAAAATGATGATGTTCAATTAGCAACTACTAATGGTAAATCTATAAGATTTGCCACAAAGGATTTAAGAGAGTTTTCTGGTTTAGGTTCTGCTGGCGTTAGAGGAATAAAATTAGCTAAAGATGATAAAGTTGTATCTATTTGTAGTCTTCTTCATAATAAAATTTCTATAGATGTAAGAGAGTCTTATTTAAAAGCAAAAAATGAGGCCAAAAAAGATACTTCAAAAATGAATAAAAAATTCCAAGAATTAGCAGAAAGCGAAGAGTATCTTTTATCGATTACGGAAAATGGTTACGGCAAATTAAGCTCAGCATACGAATACAGAATTACAAACAGAGGAGGCTCAGGTGTCACTAATATTACTATTACTCCAAAAAATGGAAGGGTAGTTCAATCTTTAAAGGTGAATTTAGATGATAATATAGCTTTAATTTCTGACTCTGGTAAATTATTACGTTGTAATGTTGGAGAAAACATACGAGTAGTTGGGAGAGTATCTCAGGGGGTATCTGTCTTCAAAGTTGATAGTAAAGAAAAGATAGTTTCTGTTGCAAGATTAGAAGATTAATATGAGTAAAATTGGAATTTATCCTGGTTCTTTTGATCCAATTACTTTTGGTCATCTTGATATAATTCAAAGAAGTTTAAATGTAGTCGATAAGCTTATTGTTGCTGTTTCAGATAATAAATCTAAAAACCATTTTATTAATATTGATGACCGCTTAAATCTTATTGAGTCTACAATTAAAGATCTTCCATTGGAAAATCAAAAAAAAATTGCAATTGAAAAATTTGATAATCTTTTAGTACATTACGTAAAAGATAAAAAAGCATCTGTTATTATTCGAGGTTTAAGAGCTGTTTCAGACTTTGAATATGAGTTTTTAATGACAGGCATGAACAGATCTATTGATAACGAAATTGAGACTATTTTTTTAATGTCTTCTGAGAAATATCATTTCATTTCTTCCCGTTTCATAAAAGAGATACATAGTCTAGGTGGGGATATATCTAAAAGTGTCCCTAAACCAGTTCTTGATTTCTTCTCAAAAATTTGAAATGTTCACATTTTCTACACGGGCCCATAGCTCAGCCGGTAGAGCACCTGACTTTTAATCAGGGTGTCGCAGGTTCGAATCCTGCTGGGCTCACCATTTTTTTTGTGAGAAATACTCGATACATAGTCTCTTTTAAATAAAATAAGCTCATCTCTTAACTAGTAAAGTGAAACGAAATAGCTTGAAGTATATTTATTTAGTTAAACCACAAGTGAATCAAAATAAAATTTTAAAATACTTAAAAAATTGAGACATTAATTTAACTAGATATCAACTTTTTTTTAAATAAAAAAAGGTCCAAATTTTGATTAAGAACATTTATTATTCCTGCATTTATTATGTTCAAGGATAAGTGCTTAATATTTTTTTTAATATTTTTATTTTTCAATTGTATGCTTGTTAGACCTCTCAAATCAGACCCAGACCATGATAGCGCTGTGTTAACTAATGATGAACACCAATTATCTTACGGAATAACCTTCAATAATATAGGTACAAAAATGTATATTGTTGGTTTTAATTTTTCAGGGACAAGTGCATTTAAGGGTGATCATATAGTTGAATATAGTTTAGATCCTGCATATGACATATCAACAAAAGAAATAGTACATCGATTGAAAACAAATGGTAGTGCTAGTGCAACCAATACTGTTACGAGTGATATAGGGACGAGACCTCACGATATAAGATTCAATGATGACGGCTCCAGAATGTACCTTCCGATGTTAAATAAAACTATAAAAACATTTCGCTTAGATGATGTTTACGATATATCATCGGCAACTCTCATTCATACTTTAGATCCTCCTCCATCAGATTCTAGTAAAAATCAACCATCAATAGAATTCAATGATACTGGTACAAAGGTGTTTATTGAAGATGGAAAACAAATTGATGAATACGATGTTCAAACTGCATACGATTTATCATCAACACTTACATTCGTGGATAGTTTAAATTTTGATTTTAATGCAACATCAATGGCATTTAATGATGATGGAACTGTATTATTTCTTTTGACTCAAGATACTAACGATAAAAGTATTTATGAATATAACTTAACTACAGGATTTGATCTTTCTAGTGCTACTTATGTTGACAAATTTGATGTATCAAATGAAGAATTTCGACCTCAAGGTATAGCCTTTAGCCATCAAGGGGATAAAGTATTTATCACGGGAACCGACGGTAAAAATAGCACTAATGATGAAGTCAATACATACACTTTAAGTCCTAAATATAATTTAGGTAATCCAACTCTAACCTCCTCTTCGCCAGCTGATAATGCTACTGGTGTTTCAGTAGATGCTAATATAGTTCTAAACTTTAGTGAAAGTGTAAATGTTAATTCGGGTGAAATTACCATTCATAGATCATCCGATGACGTTAAAGTTGCAACTATAGATGTTACAAGTGGTAATGTTACGGGAACTGGAACTTCGCAAATAACGATAAATCCAACGGATCATTTGGAATATGGACTTGAGCATTATGTATTAGTTCCTGCTAGTGCATTTGTTGATAATAATAGTAATCCTGGATACTCTGCAGCCATTACGAAGGATAATCTAAGTTTTACTGTTAATAGTGATAGATTAGATCCAACAACAAACAAAGACGTTATAGGCTCAATAGATGCTCAAAGTGAATTAGCAAAAAACTATATTAGTCATTCAATCGATACTGTCTCTAATCGCTTGCAATATTTAAGACAAAATAGGTTAAGCAATACTTTATCAAAACATGATTTACCAATACAAATAGATGTAGGTGATACAGTTCTCACTTCTTTAGTAAATGATGAGTTATCAGTGAATGATAATTTATCCAAAAATACCAATTCCATTATGCTAGATAGTTGGTCCGCTTGGTCAACAGGATCAATGTACGTATCAAAAATTGGCGATAGTTTAACTTCTTCATCACAAGAAACTGAAGGTCAAGCTGTTGCATTAGGATTTGATAGAAAATTTAGTGATAGTGAATTTCTTGGTTTTGCTATTCAGTATGGTCAAAGTGATACAGATATTGGAACAAATGGAACAAGAATTGATAGTGAAAATATAAATTTCTCTATTTATAGAACAAAACCATTTAGTGAAAACAAATTTATAGAAACTTTTTTGGGCTTTGGTTTAATAGAGAGTGATTTAAAAAGAGTTCATAATTCTAACACATTAACTGGCTCAAGAGATGGAACACAAATATTTGGTTCAATTAATTACGGTAAAACTTTTTATAAAGGTGATTTTAATGTAACACCAGTTGGACGTCTTGATTTGGGATATACTGTACTTGATGAATATGCCGAGACCGGAATAAATGCTTTAAACTATGCAAGTCAGAGAATTGAAAGTGGTTTGGCATCATTTGGTTTTGAATTCAGTGATAATATTCAATTAAATGAAAATAAATTACAACCATTTGGATCACTTACCTATACGAATGATTTCAGCAATTCATCTGATGCAAAAATGAATTATGTAGCAGATACCTCAACAATTTATACCTATACGCAAAAAGAAAACTCAACACATTTAATTAGTTCTTTAATTGGATTAAAATATACTGCTGGAGATTTTTTAAATATTAATTCCAGTTATAAAAATACTCAGGGCAATGGAGGCAATAATCGCGAAGCCATAAACTTTGCTATTAACTTTACAACAAATCGTAAGACTCAATATATGTTGTCATTAGCAGGTAATCAAAATATAGAGGCTGAACTTGGTATATCTAAAAAAATACATGGTGTTGATTTAGGATTTAATGCTAATCAAACTTTTAGCGCAAATCCAAATCAAAAAGCAGAATTAGTGCTCACATACAGTTTTTAAGAATACTAATTAAGTTTATCTTTACGGTTATAAGATCGTATTTTATCAAAAAACATAACTTAGTTTTGGTTCACCTAATTTACTTTGAATAGAGTAAAAAATGACTATTAATTAACACTAATTAAGATTTTGAACTTAAAACTTTTAAGACTGATTATATTATGGTTAAATTTGCTAATGCTCTATAGTAAGAAGTTATTTAAGGTAATAAATCAAATTGACCAAGTAGTATCTATCTTTGAAAGTAGATTTAAATACACTAACTTTAAAACTGATTGGAGAATATTAACTCACGTTTTAAGTAATTATCATAGTAGTAGAATTACAACTACTCAAAGTTTAATTCACTATTCTGGCTTATCTCATGCCACAGGAATACGTCGTATAAAAATATTAATTGATAATAAATTTCTATATAAAAAAAAAAGATCTAAAACGGGAAAATCATTTTCTATACACCCATCCTCTATTTTAATTAAGGAGTTTCATCTATTTTTGATATCATTGGAGAAATATAAAACTAGAAAT